>CAYTPH010000038.1:8501-14682 GCA_964439635.1 uncultured Terriglobales bacterium | reverse complement strand
GGGCTGGCCTTGCTGCCCGCTGCCGCCCGTATCCGGGAGTGGCTGGAAGAGGCTCAAATCTCATTCACCACGGAGACACGGAGGCACGGAGAAGTCTCTTTCATTTTCTTTCTCAGTGACTCCGTGTCTCCGTGGTGGGTTGGTTCCTTTGCCCGCGTAATCATATCCCTGCCTGGCGCTGGCGGGAGGCTTCGTAGAGGAGGATGGAAGCGGCGATGCCGGCGTTGAGCGATTCGACGCGCGGCGAGTGCGGGATGGCGACGATGGCGTCCATCTGCTTGAGCAGCTCGGCGGGCAGGCCGGCGCCCTCGCTGCCGATGAACAGCGCCAGCGGGCCGGCGAGGTCGGTCTGCGGGGCGGGCGTGCCCTTGTGTGACGAAGTCGCCACCAGGCGTACTCCGCGCGAGCGCAGCTGGGTGATGGCTTCCGCGAGCTTCACCGGCGCGGCCGGCAGCCGGAAGACGGAGCCGGCGGATGCGCGCACCGTCTTGGCCGAGAGTGGGCTGACGGTCTTCTCGCCCAGCAGCAGGCCGGAGGCGCCGAAGGCCTCGGCGGAGCGCATCATGGTGCCAAGGTTGCCGGGGTCCTGGATGCCGGCGGCGACCAGCACCAGCGGCTCGGCGCCGCGCAGCACGTCGTCGAGGGAGAAGGTCTTGAGCTTGACCAGGGCGGCGACGCCCTGCGGCGAGTCGGTGGCGACGGCGCTGTCGAAGACGGCGTCGGGCAGCAGCACGGTCTCGACGTGCTTGCCGAGCTGCGGCAGCAGGCGGTCGGCGACCGAAGCAGCCGATTCGCGGAAGAAGACGGCGCGGAACTGGAGACCGCTACGGATGGCCTCTTCCAGGATGCGGATGCCCTCGATGGCGCACTGGCCGTCCCTGGTCAGCTCGGCGTGCCCAAAGGCGCGGCGGAGTTCCTTGACGAGGGCGTTCTGGCGGCTCTCGATGCGGCGGAGGCGCGAGCGGTCCATGAGCGCAATGATACGCGGGCAGGGAGAAAAAGATTAAGCCGCGGAGGACACGGAGCACGACCGCCGAGAGCGCAGAGAAAAGCTCAACACGAAGGCACACGAAGGAGGCACGAAGGGGCACGAAGGGAACGGCGTCCTTGCTCCTGCGGAGCGGGATGTGTTAGTTTTCGCGGTTCCACACTGAATACGGGAAGAACGCTTGCCGGCCGAGATCATCCGCATCAACAGCGAGAAACCCGAGGCGTCGCTGGTCACCTACGTGGCCGAGCAGATTCGCGCCGGCCAGGTGCTGGGCATGCCCACCGACACCTTCTACGGCCTGGCCGCCGACCCCTTCAACCTGCGCGCGGTGGAGCACATCTACGAGGTGAAGTCGCGCTCCAAGCACAAGCCGCTCTCCCTGCTGATCGAGAGCGTGGACCAGGCAGAGGAGCTGTCGAAGCCGCTGTCGGAGGAGTTCTACTCGCTGGCGCGGAAGTACTGGCCGGGGCCGCTGACCATGATCGTGAAGGCGGCGTCGCGGCTGCCGCTGAAGGTGACCGCCAACACCGGCAACGTGGCGTTGCGGGTGCCGGCCGCCAGCATCCCGCTGGAGGTGGTGCGGGCGGCGGGAGTGCCCATCACCGCCACCTCGGCCAACGTCAGCGGGGCCAGCGAGTGCACCACCGCGGAAGGCGTTCGCGAGCAACTGGGGCGGCTGATCCCCATCATCGTGGACGGAGGGCCATCGCCGCGGAGCGTGGCCTCCACCATTGTCGACCTGACCGACCCGGACGGTGGGTGGCGCATCCTGCGCGAGGGCGCCATCAGCACCCAGGAGATCGCCGAATTCCTCGCCCAGGCCGGGTAGCGCCGGCCACTCCCTTGAAGCCGCAACGAAATCGCTGGTGGGCACGGCTGCTGGCGGTGGCGCTGTTGCTGCTGCTGGGGTACGCGGCCGCGACCTTCCGCGCCATCCAGAAACAATCCTGGACCGACGAGACCCAGAAGGCGGATGCCATCGTGGTGTTCGGCGCGGCCGAGTATGCGGGGCGGCCGTCACCGGTGCTGCGCGCCCGCCTGGACCACGCGCTGGCGCTTTTCCAGAAGGGGGTGGCGCCGGTGGTGATCACCACCGGCGGGGCGGGAGGCGACCCGAAGTACTCGGAAGGCGGGGTAGGCCGCACCTACCTGATGGAACGCGGCGTCCCCGAGCACAGCGTGATCGCGGAGACGCAGAGCGAGAGCACCAACAGCGCCGCGCAGCGGGTAGCGCGCATCATGCGGGCGAACGGGATGAAGAGCTGCGTGGCGGTGAGCGATGGCTACCACATCTACCGCATCAAGCAGATGCTGGCGGAGCAGGGCGTGGCTGCCTACGGCGCGCCCCGGCCGCAGTCGCGCCCGCAGACCCGGCGCGAGCGCGTCCAACTGATCGCCCGCGAGGTGTTGAGCTACACGGTGTGGAAGCTGGGGATCACGGACCTGATCTCGGAGTTGGAAAAGTGAACCTCGGCCCTTCGGGCCGACGCCGCCGGTCACAGACCCGCGGCCACACTATTTCACCAATGCCAGCAGGCGCACGGGAGCGCCAGAGCCGCCGGTGAGCTTGGCGGGGGCCACGGTGAGGAGGGCGCCGGTGGCCGGGACCTGGTCCAGGTCGGCGACGTTCTCCAGGTTGTAGATGTTCTTCGAAGCGGTGTAGCGGTGGACGGGCCAGGTGTTGCTGGCGCCCCGGTCCACGCTCATGGTGTCGATGCCCAGGCCGGTGATGCCACGCGCCTCGACCAGGAACTTCACCGCATCCAGCGAGAAGCCGGGAAAGTGCATGGCGCCCTTGGTGTCGGCGTTGCGGTAGCGCTGCATGGAGTCCCAGCGCGCGCTCCAGCCGGTGCGGGCGAGGACGACGGCCCCGGACGGGACGTGCCCGTTGGCCTGCTCCCAGCGAGCGATGTCTTCGACGGAGACTTCGTAATCGGCGTTCTTCTCGGCGGCGGCAGTCACGTCCAGGACCACCAGCGGGGCGATGAGGCGGTCGGCGGGGACCTGGTCCACCGTCCAGGCGCCGGCGGCGAAGTGCGCGGGCGCGTCCATGTGGGTGGAGAAGTGCTCGGGCAGCGAGATGACGCGGGAGAAATAGCCGTCCTTGTCGATGCGGCCGAGCTGGCGGGCCTCGAAGGGGGACTTCTCCGTGCCTTCCCAGTTGGGCGAGCGCTCGCTGACCGTGTGCGTCAGGTCCACTACGTGGGTGAACTCCACCGGATGCGGTGTGGATGGTTGGCGTTGCGCGAACAGGAAAAGGGCGACCACGAGGGCGCACGCGAAGGTGAAGGTCCGCAGCTTCATAGGGATAAAGACGAGTGGGCGGGGAAAAAGTTCCTTTGAATTTTCGCGCGGCGGCGCGTCGCGCGACAGATTACGAAGGCTGGTGTACTAGCTGTCCTGATTGGATGCGAGCTGAGGTATCGGGGCGGTGCATGCGAAAAGAACGCCGGCGAGACGCCGGCGTTACCTTTTCTGGAGCGCGAAGCTGAACCAGAGGGAGTTAGCGCCGTTGTAGTCGAGGGCGTAGGAGGCGGCGGCGAAGCCCATGCGCTCAGCGGTGATGCGGCACTTCAGACAGGGCTCGTTGAGCGGAAACTCGTAGCGGCCGTCCTTCTTGGTCTCGAACATGGCCAGTTCCTTGCCGGAGGCGTCGAGGAGCGAGACTTTCGTGCGCGGCAGCGGCCAGCCGACAGTGTCGGTCACCACGCCCTGTACTTTGCCGCGCGGGGCGAGCCCCTCGGGCGAGTACTGGCGGGCGGCGTAGCCGGGGCCGCGAAGCGGGCGTCCGGCGCGCACGCCCGTGGGCGTACCGTTCTCCAGCGCCAGCTGCCCATTCACCAGCACGTATTGGATGCCGACGGAAACGCGATTCGGGTCCTCGAAGGTGGCGACGTCGAGGACGCGCCCTGGATTGAAGAGGGTGATGTCGGCGAAGTAGCCGGGACGCAGCAAGCCGCGGTCGGTGAGTCGCACCCGTTGCGCCGCCAGCGAGGTGAACTTGCGGATGGCATCCTCCAGGCGCAGGACCTTCTCCTCGCGGACGTACTTGCCGAGGATGCGGGGGAAGGTGCCGTAGGCGCGGGGATGGAAGCGGCGGTCGCCAAAGGGTCCTTCGGGGCTGGTGACCGCGGAATCGGTATTGACGGCGACCCAGGGGCGCTGCATGGCCAGGCGCACGTCGGTCTCGTTCATCTCGAAGAAGACGGCGGAGACGCGGTTACTGTCGGCCAGGACGAGGTCGAGGAGGGCGTCGAGCGGGTCCTTGCTCTCGGCGGCGGCGATCTGGGCGATGGTGCGGCCCTGGTATCGCTTCAGCGCGGGATCGTGGATGGAAGTGATGAGGATCCCTTCGGGCGTGCCGACGCCCAGCCACATGTTCTCCCACTCCGGATGGAAGGTCTCCAAGTCCTTGCGGATGGCGGCGCGCTGTCCGGGGTCGCGGAGACGCTTGAGCAGCGCCTCGGTGCCGCCGTCGTGGTACCGGGGCGGGATCACGGTGGAGAGCGAGGTGCCGCTGGCGACGTAGGGATACTGGTCGGCGGTGACGTCCTGGCCGGAGGCGCGGGCGCGCTCGATAGCTTCGAGGACGTCGGGCATCTTCCCCCAGTTCTGGCGGCCGGCGATCTTCAGGTGCCAGATCTCGACCGGGAGCCCGGCTTCGCGGCCGATGCGCAGCGCCTCCTCGAGCGCCGGAAGGATGGAGTCGCTCTCGTTGCGCATGTGGGTGGCGTAGATGCCGCCGTGCCGGGCGGCCACCTTGGCCAGCGCCAGGATCTCGTCGGTCTTGGCGTAGAACGCCGGCGAATAGATCAGCGAGGTGGAGAGGCCGAGGGCGCCCTCGAGCATGGCGTCTTCCACGTACTCCTGCATGCGGGCGAGTTCCTCGGCGGTGGGCGGGCGGTCGTCGTCGCCGATCACCAGGCGCCGGGGCGTGGTAGCGCCCACGAAAGTGGCCAGGTTGATGGCCGGCTGCGTCTTCTCCAGCCGCTGCAGGTAGCCCTCGAGGGTGCGCCAGTCCACGGTGAGCTTGTGCTTGTCGAGGTAGGGCTTGGCCTCGGCGATCAGACGTTCGTCGATAGGGGCGATGGATTCGCCTTCGCCGGTGATCTCGGTGGTGATGCCCTGGGTGAGTTTGCTGACTGCCTGCGGCTCGACCAGCAGGTTCATCTCGGACTGGCCGAGCATGTCGATGAAGCCGGGAGCGACGATGAGCCCCGTGGCGTCGATGGTGCGCTTGGCCTGGACGTCGGCGGCGGCGTGGCCGACGAACGCTACCCGGTCGCCGATCACCCCGACATCGGCGTGGATCCAGGGGTTGCCGGAACCGTCCACCACCCGGCCGTTGCGGATAAGGACGTCGTACTGGGCGAAGGCGAAGGAGGAGCAGAGAAGAAAGAACAGCAGGCGTTTCATGGGCGGGGACAAGGTAGCAAGGCGCAAGGCAAAAGTAAAAAGGCAAGTCAGGTGGCGGAAGCAAGAGCGGCGAAAAGGGTCGCGACGAGCGTGCTGAGGAAGTTCACGGCGTTGTTACCGAGGAGGCGGCGACGTTCGAGGGTGGCGCCCAGCAGGCTGTCGAAGAACATGCCGAAGACGGCGGCGGCCGCGATGAGCCAGGCGGCGCTCGCCGGCGTGAAGTGCGTCAGTACGGCGACGGCGGTCACCAGCACGGCGGCGGCCAGCCCGAACAGGGAACCGGGCAGGCTGATGCCGCCGTCCGTCCCCGGGGCCACCCTGCGCAGGCTGGTGAGCAGGTACACGCGATCGCTGGCGGCCTGGCCGAGCTCGCTGGAGACGGTGTCGGCGGCAGCCTCGGCCAGCGCGGCGGCGGAGGCGACCAGCAGCCAGGGATGCCCTGTCGTGTGCCCCGCCCACGCCGCCAGGGCAGCCACGGCGACGTTGGCAAATACCTGGGAGGCGCTGCGCCCGCGGCGCGGCTCCGCGGTCCCCAGGCGCTTTTTTCGGGCGTGGCCGATGCGGGTCGAGACCGAGGCCAGCACGAAGACGGACAGCAGCGTCAGGAACGCGCCCAGGCCGCCGCTCATGTAGAGCATGTACGTGAGCACCCCGCCGGCAGCGGCGCCGCCGGTGGTCACCGACCGCAGCAGGCGGGCGGCGAGGGCGAAGGCCAGGGTGACGGCGAGAGACAGGAGATCGATCATTCAGCACGGCGCGGCAGAGCCGGGCGGC
>CAYTPH010000038.1:5694-8401 GCA_964439635.1 uncultured Terriglobales bacterium | reverse complement strand
TCCACAGTCTGTCCCTGCAGAGTGGCGCGAAGTGGCGCGGAACCGTTAGAATCACAGATTCTCCTCAATCATGAAGCTGCCCATGGGCGCGAGCCCGTGGGAGGAGCAGGGATGAATCTGAGCCGGAAGTGCGGTAGTGCAGCCATCATTCTGCTGAGCCTGATACTGGTCAGTTGCGGGGACACCTTCCGCCCGATCGCCACCCCGGTGGTGCAGCCGGGCGGCGATCCGCAGCGGCTGGCGCGGGTCATCGTGCTGAATTCCAACGGCGGGAACCCGGGCAGCGCCACCATCATCAACGTCTCCGGCGATACCAACATGGGAGTGATGCGCCTGGGGCAGAACCCGGTGCATGGCTCCACGCTCGGGCAGTTCAACGGGTACGCCGCAAACCGGGACGACGACAACATAACCGCCTTCACCTTCACCGCGCCCAGTTCGACGCCGACGAACATACCGATGCCGGCGGGAGCGGACCCAAGGTTCGTGGTGGTACGCAACCCCAAGCTCTTCGTCGCCGAGAGCGGGCGCGACCGTGTCGGAGTGTTCAACCTCGAGGCTGCGCCGGTGGTGCTGACGACCGAAGTCCCGGTGGGTACCACGCCGGTCGCCATGGCCCTGGGACAGGCGACCCAGAAGCTTTACGTCGCCAACCAGGGCAGCAACGACGTCACCATCATCCAGACGGTGGACAACGCCGTGCTGAATCCGTCGCTGCCGGTGGGGACCTCGCCGTCCTATGCGGTGTCCAGCGCGGACGGCACCATGGTTTTCGTCGCCAACCAGGGGAGCAACGACATCACCGTCATCCGCACGGATACCGACGCGGTGCTGACGACCATCCCGGTCGGCGCTGCTCCCGGCTACCTCTTCTTCGATCGGGGGTTGGAGCGTCTGTACACCGTCAACCAGGGCGACAACAGCATCAGCATCATCCGCGCCGACCAGGCGCTGCCCACCGCGCCGACCTTGCTGGCGACGGTGCCGGTGCAGGGCGCCATCTGCGGCGCTACCGCTGTACCAGAGCAGGTGACCGCCCTGGTGGACCGCTCGCGCGCCTACGTGGTGAACTCAGTCACCAACAGCGTCTGCGTGCTGAATACCGGCACCAACCTGTTCACCAAGAGCATTCCCGTGGGCACGAATGCGGTGGCGATCGCGTCGTCGCAGGATTCGACCAAGGTGTACGCGGCGAGCCGCGGCGGGGACCCGGTCACCGACCCGGGCAAGACCACCATCATCCGCACCTCGGATGACACGGTGGTGACCAACATCCTGGCGCCGCTGGAGGACCCGACCTGCGTGAATCCCGCGCCCCCTGCGCCGCCGGTCTGCTCCACGGCGCGCCAGCAGCCGCAGTTCATCATGACCTCGCCCTAGGGGCGGCCAGGGGAACAAGAACGGCGGGCCTTGTGGCCCGCCGTTTCCGTTTGGTGGACGGTTGTCGCGGGTGGACGGAAACTCTGCCACCCCAGCAAGCCAAAACCGGGCTTGCTGGGGACCCCGGCTAGGCCAGGGCAGCGGCCGCCTGGTCGGCGCGGCGCCGGCGGTTGTACTTCATGGCGATGTTCATGAACACGTTGCCCTTGGGGGTCTCGAAGTACATCACCAGCGCCTCCGTGTCCTCGGTGTTGCCCATGCCGGTCTCGGCGTTGTGCAGCTCGGGAGGCTTGATGTGGAAGCGGAAGCCCTGGTCGTTGAGGCTGGTGACGGCGTTGCCGATGACCAGGTTGGCGAGCTCGAAGACGGTCTCGCGCACCAGGTCCTCGCTCGCGCTCATCTCGGCGCCGGCCAGGGCGCTGGCCACGCTGAGGGCGGTGGCGGGATCGAGGTCGAAGATCACCCGGCCCTCGATGTCGCCGGAGATGTTGACGATGGCGGCCAGGCCCTTGCGGCGGTAGACCTCCTCGTCCATGCTGACGTCGCCGATGCGGGTGGTGCAGTTCAGCGTCTCCGCCAGCACGGCGTCGGCGGCGTTGATGAAGGGCTGGATCAGCTCCATCCTCATGACGGGCTCCCCACGGCGGCCGCGGCGACGCCCTGGTCGCCCATGACGTAGCGCACGACCTCGTACAGCACCTCGGGCTTCACCGGCTTCTGCACGAAGTGCCGGGCGCCCTTCTGCAGGGCGGCCACGATGTTCTCCTGGTAGCCGACGGAGGACACCATGATAATGCGCGCCTCGGGGTGCTGGCGTACGATGCGGTCAGCGGCCTCGATGCCCTCCATCTGCGGCATGGTGATGTCCATGAGCACGATGTCGGGCTTGGTGCGCTCGAACTCGGCGATGGCGGTGCAGCCGTCGCCGGCCTCGCCGGCGAGCTCGCCGCCGAAGGACTCGATCATCTTGGCCAGGTTCTTGCGGGCGAAGACGGAGTCGTCCACCACGAGGTAGCGCACCGGCTTGTGGTCGGTGCTTCTGAGCAATGGCGCGAACGTTGTCATAACCAGTCTCCCATGCTGCTTCCCGAGCCTCAGGCCCGAAGGACGCGGGCGCGCTCGGCGACGCACTGCGCCTGAATGGTCCCCGCCAGGGCATCGAGCGGGACCACGCGCAGGGCGTGGCCGCGCTCCACGGCGGCGCGGGGCATGCCGTAGACCACGCAGGTCTCCTCACTCTGCGCGATGGTCAGGCCGCCCGCGGATTTCACTGCTCCCATGGCCTCGGCCCCGTCCTCGCCCATGCCCGTCATGAGCACGGCGACGG
>CAYTPH010000038.1:0-5684 GCA_964439635.1 uncultured Terriglobales bacterium | reverse complement strand
TGCCGCCGAATTCCTGCGCGGCGGAGCGGAAGAGCACGTCCACCGACGGCCGGTGGCCGTTCACCTTCTCTTCATCCGACAGCACCACGATGTCGCCCAGCGGCATGCGCCGCACCTTGATGTGGCGGTTGCCGGGGCAGATGAGCACCCGGCCGGCCATCAGCAGGTCACCGGATTGCGCTTCCTTGACCTCCAGGGCGCAGCACTCGTCCAGGCGGCGGGCGAACATGTCGGTGAAGCCCTCCGGCATGTGCTGCACCACCACGATGGTCCCGGGGAAGTCCCCCGGCAACTGGTTCAGGACGTACTGAAGCGCGTTGGGCCCGCCGGTGGAGATGCCGATGACCACCAGGCGGCTGGGCGGAGCTTTCTCGCGCGCCGGCTTCACCCGGCGGCGTCCCTCAACGAGCAGCTCCGGATGCACGTGCGGAAGCTGCGAGCCGGCCGCGACCTTGATCTTGGAGATGAGTTCGGTGGCGATCTCGTCCATCTTGGCCGCCGCCGCATCGCGCGGCTTGGCGACGAAGTCGAAGGCCCCCATGGCCAGGGCTTTGAAGGTCAGGGAGGCCCCCTGGGTAGTGTGGGCGCTGACCACGATGACCGGCAGGTGGTACTTGCGGGTGATGACCCGCAGCGTCTCCATGCCGTCCATGCGGGGCATCTCCATGTCCAGCGTGACCACGTTGGGGCGAAGCTCCTCGATCTTCTTCAGGCCGAAGGAGCCGTCCATGGCGGTGCCGACCACCTGGATGGAGCTGTCACGCTCCAGGATCTGCGGAATGAGCTTGCGCATCAGGGCGGAGTCATCCACCACCAGGACGCGGACGGGGTCGCTCATGCGGCGCCTCCCGCGGCCAGGCTGCGGCCCATGCGCTGCACCACCGTGTGGATGTTGAGAATGAGGACGACGGCGCCGTCGCCCAGGATGGAAGCGCCACTGACCAGGTCAGTGGCGACCAGGGGATCGTCGATCGCTTTAATGACCAACTCCTCTTCGCCGACCAAGGAGTCGACAATAAGACCGAATTTCTTTTCCGCCAGGGTGATGACCACCACGAACAGCTTGTCGTTCCTGGCCTGGCTGCGGACCCCCGCCAGCTTGTGCAGGCGGACGAGGGTGAGCACTTCGTCGCGGAGCTGCATGACCTCGTGCTGGTCCACGCGGTGGACATCCGATTCCGCGGCGCGCGTGATCTCCACCACCGAGCTGAGCGGGACGGCGTAGATGCGCTCGCCGACCCGGAACAGCAGGGCATTGATGATGGCCAGGGTGAGCGGCACTTTGAGCAGAAACGTGGTGCCCTGCCCGGGATGGGTCTGAATGGAGACCGAACCCTTCAGGCGCTCCAGGACGCTCTGCACCACGTCCATGCCGACGCCGCGGCCGGAGATCTCGGTGACCTCCTGCGCGGTGCTGAGGCCGGAGTGGAAGATAAGGCTGAGCGCGTCCTGCTCGGAGAGTTGCTGGGCGTCGGCGGCGGCGATAAGCCCGCGCTCCACCGCCTTGCGGACGACCTTGTCGCGGTCGATGCCGCGCCCATCGTCGGAGATCTCGATGATGATCTGGTTGCCCTGGTGGTAGGCGTTGAGCGTGACCGTGCCGTGGGCGGGCTTGCCGGCGGCCAGGCGTTCCTGCGGCAGCTCGATGCCGTGGTCCACGGCGTTGCGCACCAGGTGGGTGAGGGGCTCGGCCAGGGCGTCGAGGATGCTCTTGTCCAGGTCGGTGTTCTCGCCGGAGATCTTCAGTTCCACTTCCTTCTTGCGCATCTTGGCGACGTCGCGCACCAGGCGAGGGAAGCGACGGAACAGCTGTTCCACCGGCACCATGCGGATCTTCATGACCGATTTCTGCAGGTCGTTGAGGACGCGGGCCTGGAAGGCCATGGCGTCGGCGAACTTGCCGCGCATGGGGTCCTTGGGGAAGCGCTTGTCGAAGTCACCGAGGATCTGGTGCAGCATGGACTTGCCGATGATGAGCTCGCCCACCAGGTTGAGCACGTCGTCGATGCGCTCGGCGTCGACGCGCAGGATGTTGCCGGCGGCGAGCTGAGCGGCGGTCTCCTCCACTCCCTTGGCGTCGCGCGACTCCAGGGCGCGGGCGTTATCGATGGCCATGCCGGCGTAGTCGCACAGCGACTGCAGGAAGCTCATCTCCTTCTCGCCCATCTTTTCCACCGGGCAGTTGATGAGCTGGATGACGCCCAGCACCCGGCCCTTGGCGCGCAGCGCAGTGCAGACCATGGTGCGCGTCTGGAACTTCACCATGTCGTCGATGCGCTTGGCGAAGCGGGGGTCGGAGTAGACGTCGGGCGAGATTACGGGCTCGCCGTGCTGCGCCACCCATCCCGCGATGCCCTCGCCCATCTTCAGGCGGACCTTCTTGAGGGACTCGGCGGCGGGGCCGGTCACGATGGCGAAGTAGAGCTCGTCCTTCTGCTCGTCCACCAGCAGCAGCGACCAGGTGTTGGGGTGGAAGTACTGCGCCACCTTCTCCATGACGACGTGCAGCACGTCGTCGAGCTTCATGGCGGAGGAGAGGGCGTTGGCGACGTCGTTGAAGACGTCCACTTCCTGGGCGGTGGGGGCGGCAGTTTCAGCGGCCGACGCGGTCTTCTCCACCTTGATCTGGGAGACGACGGCGGGGATGCGGCACTTGTTCTGGATCCAGGCGGCATCGCGGTCGCTGGCGATGGCGGCCTCGATGACCTCCACCGCGGCGGAGGCGTTCTCCGGCAGCATGGCCAGGATGGTGCCGGCTTCCTGGAAGACGTTGGTGACCAGCTGGAGCGCAGCCGCGCGCATCGGGCAGCCGGGGTCGATGGCCACGGCCACGTGGTAGATGCTCTCCCCCTGGCGCTGAGCGTCGGCGATGACCAGCCGCTGGTACTCGGTCCATTTGAACGCGGGCTTGAATTCCGCGGCGGGTGCAGGCTCGGCGGCCGCCGGACCGGAGACCAGTCCCAGGATCTGCGCCCGCAGCCCGGTGGGCGCCGGGGGCTGCGAGTTGGAGCGATAGGCGGCCAGCATGTCGTGGAAGGTGTCGGCGGCAGACAGCACCACCTCGGCCACGCGGCCGTTGGTGGTGGAAGCGACCTCGGGGGTCAGCACGTCCTCCAGCGCGTGCGCCAGCTCGCTCAACTCCTTGTAGCCGCAGGCGGCGGAGTCGCCCTTGAGCGTGTGCACGGTGCGGCGGACGCTGCGCAGGATCTCCCGGTCCCCGGGGTGCTTCTCCAGCTCCAGGCCTTCCTCGTTGAGCGTCTGCAGCAGTTCCTGGGCGCTCTCGAAGAAGAGTTCCTTGAGCTCGGAGGCGCGTTCCTCGGGGAGGAAGCTCACGGGTTCACCTCGAGCCGCTGATAGGCGGTGCCGTTATTCTGGTGGATCATGCGGAACTTGTCAGTGAGGCCGAACAGGCTTTCCGCATGGCCGATGAACAGGTGGCCCTCGGGGTTCAGGCAGCGGTAGAACTTCTCGATCAGGCGCTTCTGCTCGGCTTCGTCGAAGTAGATCATCACGTTGCGGCAGAAGATGATGTCGTTGCGCTGCGGCAGGAACTCGGTCTTCAGATTGTGGAAGTCGAAGTGGACCAGGTCCTTCACGCCCTTCTTGATGGCGTAGCGGTCGCCGACCCTGTCGAAGTAGCGCAGCCGGTAGGTGTAATCGACCGGCTCCAGGTGGGCCTCCGGATAGACGCCCTCCTGGGCGGCGCGCAGCACGGAGTAGCTGATGTCGCTGGCCAGGATCTCCACTCTCCACGGCGGCGGGATCAACGGCTTGGGCGACGGCATCTCGAAGGGCAGGGGATTGCGCAGGTAGTAATAGGCCAGGGCGTCGCACACCTGCATGGCGATGGTGTAGGGCTCCTGGCCGGTGGAGCAGCCCGCGCTCCAGATGCGCAGCGACCAGTCGCGGCGCTCCTGCTTCTTGTGCAGCACCTCCTCCAGCACCACCTTCTGGAAGAGCTCCAGCTGGGGCTTGTTGCGGAAGAAGCTGGTCTCGTTGACGGTCAGGTTCTCCAGCAGGGCGGTGAGTTCCTTCTTGCCGTCGCGTGAGGTCAGCAGCTGGTAGTAGTGATAGAAGGACGTGAGCTGGCAGGCCTTCAGGCGGCGCTGCAGGCGGTCCTGGAGGAAGTGGACGCGGCGCTCGTCGAAGTACATGCCGCACTCCTGGTAGACGAGCGTCTGCAGGAGCTTGAGCTCGGCGTCGGTGAGCTGCACCTGGATGGTGGAAGTGGCCATTCGGTCTCGCGGTTCCTAGCCGAGCTCAGCTCGGCCGGGGCAGGTCTGCGACCCGCGCCCACACAGTCTGTTTATGCGCCGACCGCGGCCGTCTCCACGACCTGGTCGAGGCGGCGGAGCTCGCCGGGGCGGAGCACTTTGTTCAGGTCCACCAGGATGATGAGACGCCCATTCAGCTTGGCGACGCCAGTGACATAGTTGCCACCTGCGTCCATGACCTGGGGCGGCTGCTCGATCTCCGAAGGCGGGATCTTCAACACCTCGGAGGCGGCGTCCACCACCAGGCCCACCAGCTTGCCCTCCACCTCAGCGACCAGGATGCGGTTCTTCTTGGTGCGGGTGATCTCGCGCTGGCTGAAGCGCTTGCGCAGGTCCACCACGGAGATGATCCGGCCGCGAAGATTGATGACACCCTCGACGCAGTCGGGAGCGTCCGGCACGGCGGTGATCTCCGGCACACGCACGATCTCGTGGACCACGGAGATCTGTACCCCGAAGGTCTCGCGCCCTACCCGGAAGCCGACGATTTGCAGGTCCTTCGCCATAGCCACCTCTTAGCTGCGGGCCAGGGCCGCGTACTTGGCGGCGGGCACGTGCTCGCCGTCAAAGCGGCGGGCGGAGCCGTGGCGGCCGTTGCCGTTGGGGCTGGCGTCCACCACGAAGCGGTCCATGGCTTCCAGCAGGCTGCGCGCCATCTTCGACATCTGCTCGGCGCTGGCCGCCAGCTCGGTGGAGCTGGAGGTGGACTGCTGGGTCAACTCGCGCATGCGCTCCATGGCCTTCACCACCGCCTGCGCGCCCGAGGCCTGCTCCTCGACCGAGGAGTTGATCTCGTGGGTGATCTCGTTCAAACGCGTCGTGGCCTTGGCGATCTGCGAGGAGCCGTGCGACTGCTCGTTGGTGGCCGCGCCGATCTCCTGGGCGAACTTGTAGACCTCGGTGACCACGTTGGAGATCTTCTTGAGCGCGCCGCTCAGGTCGCCGCCCAGCGTGAGCCCCTCGTCCACGATGGTGGTGGACTTCTCCATGTTGTCCACCGCCTTGCGGGCTTCCTTCTGGATGGACTGGATCAGGTCGCTGATCTCCTTGGTGGAGGAGGCGGACTTCTCCGCCAGCTTGCGGACTTCATCGGCGACGACGGCGAAGCCGAGGCCATGCTCGCCGGCGCGGGCGGCCTCGATGGCCGCGTTCAGCGCCAGCAGGTTGGTCTGCTCGGCCAGGTCGTCGATGACCTCGATGATCTTGCCGATGTCGTCGGCGCGGTTGCCCAGCACCCCGATGATCCCGGACGAGGTCTGGATCGAATGGTTGATGCGGTTGAGGCCGTCGGTGGCCTTCTCCATGGTCTGGATGCCGCTGAGCACTTCCTCGCGCGAGCGGTGGGAGATGTCGAGCAGCACCTTGGCGGTGTCGGCCACGCGCTGGATGCTGGCCACCATCTCGTCGATG
>CAYTPH010000037.1:0-14739 GCA_964439635.1 uncultured Terriglobales bacterium | reverse complement strand
CAATCCGGTTCCTCACCTCTCAGCGGAGTGCATCTTCCAGCGCCAGCGAACGGTCGGTCTTCTCGTCGCGGTACTTGACGATGACCGGGGTATAAAGCGACAGGCCCCACTCGGTCGCCTTGCCCTTCTGCACCGCCCGCGAGCCGGGAACCACGACGGCGTTCTCCGGCACCACCACCGGCTGCTCCTCGGTGGCGCGATAGACCTCGCCTTTGACCAGGTCGTAGAGCGGGGTGGAGCGGGTGAGGATGGTGCCGGCGCCGAGCACGGCGCGGGAGCGGACCAGCGTGCCTTCGTACACGCCGCAGTTGCCGCCCACCAGCACGTCGTCCTCGATGATGACGGGTGAGGCGTTCACCGGCTCCAGCACGCCGCCGATCTGGGCGGCGGCGCTGATGTGCACCCGCTTGCCCACCTGCGCGCAGGAGCCGACCAGCGCGTGGGAATCGATCATGCTGCCTTCATCCACGTAAGCGCCGACGTTCACGTACATCGGGGGCATGCAGATGACCCCGGGAGCGATGTAGGCGCCCAGCCGAGCCGACGAGCCGCCGGGGACGACGCGGACGCCGTCCTTCACCCGGAAGCGGCGAGCGGGGAAGGTGTCCTTGTCGACGAAGGAGAGGATGCGCGGGTCGCCCATCTCCGCCAGCTCGCCCAGGCGAAAGCCCAGCAGGATGCCTTTCTTGACCCAAAGGTTGGTGTGCCACCGGCCTTCCCGCTTCTCGGCGGCGCGGGCGGTGCCGTGGGTGAGCGCCATGCGGAAGTCGTTGAAGACGCGGAGCGCTTCGACGCGGTCCGCCTGGGCCGCGCCCTGGTCGTAGAGGCCTTCGATGTGCTCTTTCAACTGCTGCATCGACGCGGCAGTATAACAGGAGGCTCAGACGGCTACGGGCTTCCGCAGGAGGCCGGCTTCGGCGGCGATCTTCTCCAGCCTGGCGCGGTTCTCCTTCTTCATGGGAACCATGGGCAGGCGGTAGTTCTCCTCGATACGGCCCATCATGGCCAGCACCGCCTTTACCGGGATGGGATTGGACTCCAGGAAATTCGCCTGCATCAGCGGCAAGTACTTGCGGTGAAGCTGGCGGGCGCGGTCCCAGTCGCCGTCGAGGGCGGCGCGGGTCATCTGCGACATTTCCGCGGGGATCTCGTTGGAGGCGACGGAGATGATCCCGGCGCCGCCCAAGGAGATGACCGGCAGGGTGATGGCGTCGTCGCCGGAGAAGACCAGGAAGTCGGACGGGACGGCGTTGAAGACGTCGGCGATCTGCGACATGTTGCCGCTGGCCTCTTTGACGGCGGCGACGTTCTTCAGCTCGGCGAGGCGGGCGAGAGTCGCCGGCTCCAGATTGGCCCCGGTGCGCCCGGGAACGTTGTAGAGGACGAGCGGCTTGTCCACGGCTTCGGCGATGGCGCGGAAGTGCTGGTACTGGCCCTCCTGGGTGGGCTTGTTGTAGTAGGGCGAGGCGGTCAGGATGGCGTCGACGCCCTTGCGGCCGGCGACTTCCCTGGCTTTGGCGAGGGCTTCGCGGGTGGAGTTGGAGGTGGCGCCGGCGACGATGGGGACGCGGCCGGCGGCGACCTCGATGGTCACGTCGATCACGCGCAGCCACTCGTCGTGGGAGAGCGTGGGGGTTTCGCCGGTGGTGCCGCAGGGGACCAGGAAGTGGATGCCTGCCTCGACCTGCCACTTCACCAGGGCGCGCAGCGCCGGCTCGTCCACCGAGCCGTCGTGCTTGAAGGGGGTGACCAGCGCCGTGCCGCATCCGCGAAGCCTCATTGCGCACCTCCTGCTTCTGGCCCGCTGCTGCGGCGGGCAAGCTCTTTCCAGACGTCCTTGAAATCGAAGAAGCCCTGGCGGCCGGCCAGCCATTCGGCGGCCAGGACGGCACCCTCGGCGAAGCCGCGGCGCGACTTGGCGTCGTGCACCAGCATGAGGGTGTCGTTCTCGGAATCCATCATCAGGACGTGCGTGCCCACCACGTCGCCCTCGCGCAGGGAAGTGATCTCCGTCTCCGTACCGCTGACCGCCTGGATGATCTTGCCCATCTTGACGGCGGTGCCGGAGGGCGAGTCCTTCTTCTGGGCGTGGTGGCGCTCGACGATCTTGGCGGAGTAGCCGTGCTGCAGGCCGGAAGCGGCGGCGCGGATGATGTCGAAGTAGACGTTCACCCCGATGGAGAAGTTGGAGGCGTACATCAGGCCGACGTAGCCCTGTTCCACCAGGGCGCGGACCTTGGACAGCTCGCCGTACCAGCCGGTGGTGCCGACCACCATGTTGGCGCCGGCCTTGACGCAGGCGGCGACGTTCTCCAGCACCGCCGAGGGAGTGGTGAAGTCGATGACCACGTCCACATGCTTGAGGGATTCCTTGGTGAGCGCCGAGGCACCGGGATTGGAGGCGCTGTCGTGCACGGTGACAAGATGACCGCGCTCGCGGGCCATGGCTGCCACCAGCGAGCCAGTCTTTCCCTTGCCGAGCACCACCAGGTTCACTCGAAGACCTCCGGGTCCGGGTCGCTGAAGAAGAGCTCGTGGAGCCGCCGGACCACCTCCGGGACGTCCTCTTCTTCTATCACGAAAGTGATGTTGATCTCCGAGGCGCCCTGGGAAATCATGCGCACGTTGATGTCGGCGATGGCGCCGAAGACCCTGGCGGCAATGCCGTTCTGCCCGCGGATGTTCTCGCCCACCAGGCAGACGATGGCCTTGCGGCCTTCGTATTTCACGTAGGCGAGTTCCTGCAGGTCGGCGGCGATGGCGGGGATGGCCTCGTTGGAATCGACGGTGAGGGAGACGCTGACCTCGGAGGTGGAGACCACGTCCACCGGGCAGCGGTGGCGGTCGAAGACGTCGAAGATGGACTTCAGGAAGCCGTGGGCCATCAGCATGCGCGCCGCCACCACGTCCACGATGGTGATGCGCTTCTTGGCGGCGATGGCCTTGAAGACGTTCCTGCACCGGGGGGCGCGGGCGATGATGCGCGTGCCTTCGTTTTTAGGGTTGCGTGAGTTCAGCACCTGCACCGGGATGTTCTTCTGGATGGCGGGGAGCAGGGTGGCCGGGTGCAGAACCTTGGCGCCGAAGTAGGCGAGTTCGGCAGCTTCGTCGAAGCTGATGACCTTGATGCGGCGGGCGCCGGGGCAGAGGTTGGGGTCGGTGGTCATCATGCCATCGACGTCGGTCCAGATCTCGATGAGCTCGGCGCCCAGGCCGGCGCCCACGATGGCGGCGGTGAAGTCGGAGCCGCCGCGGCCGATGGTGGTGATGGTGCCCTCGGGGGTGGCGCCGATGAAGCCGCCCATGACGGGAACGCGGCCCTTCTCCAGCAGCGGCTTGACCGTGGCCGTCAAGCGCTCGTGGGTCTCATCGAACTGTGGTACAGCGCGGCCGTAGGTGGAGTCCGTGACCAGGACCCTGGTGGAGTCCACGTGGTCGGCGTTCAGGCCGCGCATGCTGAAGGCCGCCGCGATCATCTTGCTGGAAATGCGCTCGCCGAAGGAGAGGATGTTGTCGGCGGTGCGAAGCGTGAGTTCGCCGACGGCGGCGATACCGCGCAGCAGTTCGTCGAGACCGTCGAAGTCCGCTTCCAGCTCGGAGTGGAACCGGGTGAAGACGCCGGTGCCGAGCAGCTCTCCGGCGACGTTGTAATGGCGCTCGCGCAGGCCGCGGGAGAGTTCGAGCGCCTGGTCGCGATCGCCGGCGCCGGCGAGTTTCCCCATCGCGACCAGGGTGTCGGTCACCTTGGCGAGGGCAGAGACGATCACCACCGGCCGCTGGGCGAGGCGGCTTTTCACGATCCCGGCGGCGCGCTCGATGGCGGCGGCATCCTGCACCGAGGTCCCGCCGAATTTCATCACCAGCATCGAAACCGCCCTGTTCGCGGGAATGAGTGATCCGCGTTCATCCGCATGGACCCGCGGAGAAGAAGTTCATCCCAGATATCCCTTCACCTTCAGCCACTCGGCGTTGAGCAGCGCCGCGCCGGCGGCGCCGCGGATGGTGTTGTGCGAAAGCACGGTGAAACGCCAGTCGAAGACCTTGCAAGTACGCAGGCGGCCGACGCTGACGCACATGCCGGCGCCGCGCTCGGCGTCGAAACGCGGTTGTGGCCGGTCGGGCGCCGGGTCGTAGTGGATCGGCTCGGGCGGCGCCGAGGGAAGCTTCTGCACCTCTTCCGGACCGCGGAATCCGCGCCACATGGCGATGATCTCCTGGGCGGTCACGGCCTTCTTGAGTTTCACCGAGACCGACTCCATGTGGCCGTCCTCGACCGCCACCCGGTTGCAGTGGACGCTGATGGCGAAATCGGCCGGCAAGGACAGGCCGCCGTTCACCGTGCCCAGGAGCTTGGGCGTCTCCGCCTCGACCTTCTCCTCCTCCTGGGCGATGTAGGGGATGACGTTGCCCAGGATGTCCAGCGAGGGGACACCGGGGTAGCCGGCGCCGCTCACCGCCTGCATGCTGACCATGAACACCCTTTCAATGCCGATCGACTGCTGCAAGGGAGCCAAGGCCAGCACCAGCCCCATGGCGGTGCAGTTGGAGTTGGTGACCATGAACCCGCCCGACTTCTTGCGCCAGGCCTGGTGCTCGATGAGGGAGAGGTGGCCGGGATTCACCTCCGGGATCATGAGCGGGACGTCGGGCTGCATGCGGAAGGCGGAGGAGTTGGAGATGACGGCGCAGCCGGCCTCGGCGAACCGGGGCTCCAGTTCACGGGCCACACTGCCGTCGAGGGAGGCGAAGACCACCTTGGGGGCGCCCGCCGGCTCGGCGGGCGAGACGGTGAGGGCGGCAACCCGCGCCGGCATGGCCGACTTCAGCCGCCACTTCGCGGCTTCGCCGTACTTCTGGCCGGCCGAGCGCTCGGAGGCGGCCAGCCACACCACTTCGAACCAGGGATGCCGCTCCAGCGCCTGGATCAGCCGCTGACCCACCACCCCGGTCGCGCCAAGAATGCCTACAGGAATGCGGTCTGCCATGAGTTTTCTGGATTTTACACGACGTCACTTCGCCGGCCGTGCCGCTTCTGGTATGCTTCGCCCGCTCCCCCGCAGCCAAGGGCAACCTGCCTCTCGAAAGGACCCGTCCATGCCCGAGCTACGCCAGAACCGGTTCACGAAAGAGTGGGTGATCATCGCTACCGAGCGCGCCAAGCGGCCGGAAGAGTTGCGCGTCCAGAAGGAAGTGAAGCAAGTCCCGAGGTACGTGGATAAGTGCCCCTTCTGCCCCGGGAACGAGAAGCTGGCGCCGCCCGAGGTCTGCCGCCACGACGACCACGGGGGAAAGTGGCAGGTGCGGGTGGTGCCCAACAAGTTCTCGGCCCTCGCCCGCGAAGGGCAACCGACCTTCAAGGTCGAGCGTTCGCGGCGGACCATGAACGGCGTCGGCATCCACGACGTGATCATCGAGACGCCCGACCACTCGCTGACGACGGCGCTGCTGACGGACCAGCAGGTGGAGATGATCCTGGGCTGCTACAAACAGCGCTTCGACGAGTGCAGCGCCGACCCGCGGGTGGCGCACGTCACCATCTTCAAGAACCACGGGGCGGGCGCGGGCACCAGCCTGGAGCACCCGCACTCGCAGCTGATCGCCACGCCGGTGATCTCCTCCCAGGTGCGCAGCCGGGTGCACGAGGCGCTGCGCCACTACGACGAGTACGGCGAGTGCATCTTCTGCGCGGTGATGGAGGAAGAGCTCGCCGAGAAGTCCCGCATCGTGATGGTCACGGACCATTTCGTGGTGATGGAACCCTTCGCCTCGGCCACCCCTTTCGCTACCTACATCTATCCCCGGCGGCACATGGCGACGTTCGGGGCTGCCAGCCCGGCGGAGCTGAAAGACCTGGCGCACGTGCTGCGCACGGTGCTGGCAAAGCTGTACGTGGGGCTGGACAATCCCGATTTCAACTACACCGTCCGCACCGCCCCGGCGGAGAACGAGGGCGTGAAGTACTACCACTGGTACCTGAGCATCATCCCGCGGCTGACGCGGGTGGCGGGCTTCGAGCTCGGCTCCGGCATGTTCATCAACACGGTGTTGCCGGAGGCGGCGGCGGAGTTCCTGCGCAACACCAGCCTGGAGAAGCTGAGTGTGGCCGCGAGCTGACGATTAGGGAACGCGCCCGAATTTCCGGACCAGGCGGGCGACGCGGACCATGGGGTAGAACGGCCCGGGAGCGCGGGCGAGCTGCCAGTCGGCGATGCCCGGAGTGAAGGCGTGGCGCCACAGGTAGCGAGCGCGGTCGGTCCAGCGCTCGCGAGTCCTTAGCAGGAAGCGGTGCCTGGCCGCCTCGCCGGCTTCGAACTCGCCCGCTTCGAGCTTCTTGCGCACGGTGGCGGCGAGCGAACGCACGGAGCCATCCGTCGCCAGGCGCAAGTCTGCGCCGAGCAGGTCGTGAGCCACCTGCGCTGCCAGTTGCACCAGCCTCCACGCACCAATGCGTTTTGACTCTCGTTCGATGAGCGTCCAATCCAGCGTGCGGGCGCTGAGGCGCGCCACGTCGCTCACCCACACCAGCCGGCCCCACAGGTGAGTGCCGCCATGGACCGCTAGAACGATGTAGAGGTCCTCCAATCCCAGGCTGGTTACCGGCGCACCGGCAAGGCTCACGGTGCGGGTCCGGCCCCGGAAAGCCTCGCCCAGGGAAAGGGAGAAGGTCCGGGGCACGACGTCCCAGTGGATCTCTACCGGGACCCGACCGTCGTCCATGGCGATCTCGCATCCGGAGCGCAGGTGCGCCTGCTCCTGCGCCCCCGTAAGGGCGAAAGCTTCGCGATACCCCATCTGGCGCAGACGAGCGACAGCGCGGGGGACATCGGCCCGCTTCACCAGTAGGTCCAGGTCGCAGAACTCGCGCAGGGCAACGTCACCGTACAGCTCTGCCGCGAGGGTTGGACCCTTGTACGGGACCGCTTCAATGCCGTCTTTCTTGAGTTCGGAGAGGAGCCGCAGGAGTGTGGCGGTGAAGTAGAGGTTCTGCTTGGCCACACGTTCCGCGCGCCGGCGCAGCTCCTGGGAAAGACGGTCCGGGAGCAGCGCTTCTGCGCCTTGCAGAACCAGGGGAGCGAGGCCGTGGTGCTTCGCCAGAGATTCGAACCGTCCCCAGTCGGCGGAGGCGGCGAGCCGGCGCAGGTCCGCCGCACCGGCACTGGGCCGGACGCTGCTCAACAGCAACTCGATCTCAGGGGACATGGCCGCGATTGTATCGCGGCTTCAGACTCAGGGAGCCGAAGGGCTGGATTGGCTGCAGAAGCCGTTCACCGCGCAGTAGGCGATGAGCGCCGAGGCGGCCGCGACCAGGATCCCGGGAAGAATGGTGGTGGCTTTGGCCTGGGGAACGGTGGTGGCGACAGGACCGCAGGCGCCCGACTGCGGCGCCGGCCGGGTGACGTTCTGCCCCGGGTTGAGGTCGCGCGGCGTGCCGCCGTCCTCGACCTTGATGGAGCCTTCGCGGGCTTCGATCTTGAGGCTGCCGCCCATCTGCGAGACTTCGAAGCGGGTGGCGCCGGTGGCCAGCGGCGTGACCGTGGTTCCGGCTACGCGCACCACTTCGCCGATGGTGGTGGAAACCATGACGCCACCGCATCCCAGGTCGAGGACGCGGTCGCCGTAAACCAGCGAGGTGTTCTCCGGCACCACCACCATGAGGCCCTGCGCGGCCAGGCTGGCGGAGCCGCCGGCGGCGGTCTGGATGCGGTCTCCCACGAACACAGCCGTATTCCCCGGCACCTGCTTGCCGTTGACCGACACCGCTCCCTTGGCCTGCAAAGTGGCTTGCGATGTCTGGGCGATGAGCGAGGCAGGAAAGGCGAACAGCAGGGCCCAACTGATGATTGTCCTGAGCCTATGGTTGGGCATCCTCGGGGGACTCCTGTACCTGGCGAATCGTAGCCCGGTTTGTTGTGGAGCGTCAACAGAGTTCGTGGCCAGCGGGGTTTTCCAGGCGGCGGGTAAGTTTTACCGGCGAAGCGGCGTGTGCCGCTTTCGAGAGCTAAGTCCTGCAGGTACTT
This sequence comes from uncultured Terriglobales bacterium, assembly GCA_964439635.1. Taxonomy (GTDB): domain Bacteria; phylum Acidobacteriota; class Terriglobia; order Terriglobales; family Acidobacteriaceae; genus CAYTPH01. The sequence continues at coordinate 6,721 of CAYTPH010000037.1, read as the reverse complement.
ACAAGTGGCAACCCGCTTGCGCTGAGTAGCAGTGACGTGGGGCCTGGTGTATGTCCATCCGGCCAGTGTCCGGTGGGACACGAATCGGACATATCCGAAGCCGCTGTTCAGGGGACATCTTGGCGCAGCCGTTCAATGACCCTAAGCTCGGGCGGAACGTGGAGGGTACTGTGGGGACCCAAGCCATCTCGCTCACGCTGCTGCCCGATTCCGAACCGCGCTTCAAGCAGTTTGCCACCAGCCTGTTGATGCACGTGGCAGTGCTGACAGCGGTGGTCATGATCCCAGTCGCGGTCACGCAGCCGCAGGTTGCACGCCGCACGGTCACCTATCTGGTGACGCCGCTGGTGTCGACCTACAAGCCTCCGCAGCACGTGGCCCAGCAACCGCGGGAGAAGGCCCCGGCGGTGCCGCGCACCCAGCCGGCCCCGATCGTGATCGCCAAGCTGGATACGCCGCGGGAACTGGTGCGCCATAAGCCCGAGCCGGTCGCCCCCAAGCTGCAGCCGGCCAAGTTCGATCCCATCGTCACCTCCGCGCCGCGCATCCCGAAGCCGCCGCGCATCGTGAAGACCGGCGTGCTGGATGGACCCAGCGCGGGCAGCTCGGCGACACCCACTCTGAAGGCCGCGGTCCACACCGTGCAGACCGGCGGGTTCGGCGACGTGAACGGCATCAACGGCGAAGGCCGGCGCGATGCCAAGCTGACCATGGCGCGCATGGGCTCGCCCGATCTGCCTAACTACGGCGGGGGATTCGGCAACGGCTGGGGTGGAGCGGGGGGCGCTCGCGGTACGGTGGCCAGCGCCGGTTTCGGCAACGGCGTGGCCACGCAGACGCCCGGGCGCGGGACGGGTAGCGGCGTGGTCCGGCAGGCGGGGTTCGGCGACGCTACCGCGGTGGTGGCCACGACTTCGCGCCCGCGCTCGACCGACGACGTGCCCGCCTTCCTGCCGGTCGAGATCCTGTTCAAGCCCAACCCGGTCTACACGGAAGAGGCGCGCCGCAAGAAGCTCGAAGGGGAAGTGCTGCTGGAGGTGATGTTCTCGGCGAGCGGCAACCTGCAGGTGCTGCGGGTGGCGCGCGGCCTGGGCTTGGGGCTGGATGAATCCGCCATCCGCGCCGCCCAGCAGATCCGCTACAAACCGGCCCGCCGCAACGGCCGGCCGACCGACACCACCGCCATGCTGCACATCAACTTTCAACTGGCGTACTGAAAGAGGGAGCCCATGAAGAACCTGCGCGTAGTTTTCGTCGCCTTGATGCTGGCCGTGACTGGCTTCGCCCAGGCGCCGGCCGATCAGTCCGTGGACCGCATGGTGGAGCGCATCGTCGCCCGCGAGCAGCTGCTGGTGGACAACATCCGCAAGTTCACCCCGCTGGTGGAGACCTACCTGCAGAACGTCCAGCCCGATCCCGAGCTGGGCCTGGTGCCGATCAGCGACCAGTACTTTCTCGGCCGCGTGGATGTGGGCGACGCGTTCAGCGAGACCCTGTACACCAAGAGGAAGCACCGGCTGAAGCGCGCGTTCGGCTTCTTCACCATGGATTATGCCCCGGAAGGGTTCGCCGGCCTGGTGCTGGTGGACGGCCGGAATTTCGACCGCGCCCATTACGACTTCAAGTACGTGCGGCGGGAGTTCCTGGGCGACGTGCGCTGCGTGGTGTTCGACGTGAGCCCGAAGAGCGGTTTCAAGGGCGGCTTCCAGGGACGCATCTGGGCGGAGGACCAGGAGTTCAACATCGTCCGCTTCAACGGCCGACACCGTTCCGGCAGCATGTTCTCCTACGCCTTCCACTTCGACAGCTGGCGGCAGAACGTGCGCCCCGGCCTGTGGCTGCCCACGTACGTCTACAACGAGGAGAGCGACCTGAAGTACGGCATGGGGCTGCGTAAGCTGCGCTTCAAGTCGCAGACGCGCATCTGGGGGTACGACCCGAAGTTCGCCGAGGCCACCGACGAGCTCACCACCGTGCGGGTGGAATCGACCACCGCGCGCGACCAGGCGGAGTCGGCGCGCGACTACTCTCCGCTGGAGAGCCAGCGCGCCTGGCAGGCCGAGGCCGAACAGAACCTGGTCGAACGCCTGGAACGCGCCGGGGTGATCGCGCCCAAGGGCGAGGTGGAAAAGGTGCTGGAGACCGTGGCCAACAACCTCATGGTCACCAACAATCTCGACATCCAGCCGGAGGTGCAGTGCCGGGTGCTGCTGACCTCGCCGCTGGAATCGTTCGCCGTGGGGCACACCATCGTGCTCAGCCGCGGTCTGATCGACGTGCTGCCGGATGAAGCCTCGCTGGCCATGGTGGTGGCGCGCGAGCTGGCGCACATCGTCCTGGGCAACCGCCTGGACACCTCCTACGCCTTCAGCGACCGCACCCAGTTCGAGGACCAAGAGACCTTCCGCAAGGTGAGCATGACGCGTGATGCCGCGGAAGATGCCGTCGTCGACGCCAAAGCGGTGGAGCTGCTGAAGAACTCGCCGTATCGGGAGAAGCTGAGCAACGCCGGCCTGTTCCTGCGCATGCTCGCGGTGCGCGGCAGCAGCCTGCCCGGCCTGACCAGGGCGCGCATCGGGAACCCGGTGATGCGCGGCAGCAGCATCATGCTCGCCGGCCTGACCAGCAGCGCGCCGCAGCTGCAGATGGAGCGCACCGACCAGGTGCCGGCTCTGCCCATGGGCGCCCGCATCAAAGTGGACCCGTGGTCGAGCACCATCCTGATGATGAAGAATAAGCCGGTGGCGCTGCTCTCGGCCCGCGACAAGATGCCCTTCGAGGTCACGCCCCTGCGGCCCTACCTACGGCGCTACCAGTCGGCCACGGCGGTCGCGGGAGGCGCCTCGCTCACGGCTGCCCCGGCTGCGACCGGCGCCGCCATGGCGATCGCCGCACCAGCGGAAACCGAATAGCCCTGGTGGCACAGCCGCGTCGGCTGTAATCGAAATTCCCAATGTAGCGCCGCCATCCTTGGCGGCGCTCTTCGTTTGCGCCCACTGCCCACTGACCACTCCTGCTAAAATCGCCAGAAAATCACACCTTGACTCCCCACCAGGAAATCACGACCGCGCCGGTCCCCGCACCCACACATCCTCGGCAGACCGACTGGCAGGTGGGCTGGCGGCCGTTCGTGCGCGCCTTCGCGCTGTTGTTCGCGATGGTCCTGCTGGGGATCGCGGTCACGAACTTCTTGGTCAACCCCATCGGCCTTTATTCCACCCGCCTGCTGCCGCAGGTGACGTGGAACACGCGCGAGATCAAGCCGGCGCTGCTGCAGAAGGCCGAGCCCAAGCCGCAGGCGCTGGTGCTGGGGTCGTCCCGCTCCATGAAGATCTCGCCGGAGGACGTGGAGGAGCTAACGGGGTTGCCGGCCTTCAACGCCGCGGTCGATGCCGGCCTGGCCGAGGACTGGTACGTCATGCTGCGATACGCGGTGGAGCGGGCGGGAGCGCCGCTCAAGCTGGTGATCGTCGGCGTGGACGTCGAGGGCTTTCACGATCACTTGCCCGTGGACGAGAAGCTGCTCTACTCGGAGGCGCTGCGGGGATTCCTGCCCAGCTCCGACGTGGCCGGCTGGAAGCGCTTCTACAAACTCTTCACGGTGCAGCAGGTGCGGCTCTCGATCCGCTCGTTACGGGCGGCTGCGCGGGGCGAAGTGAAGCTGCGGCAGACCTTCGAGCCGAACGGATATCTTCATTATGTTGAGATGGAGGCGGAGCGCGCGACCGGGAGATACGACCTGGAGAGCAAAGTCACCAAGCACGTCAGCGATTACGTGGCCCGCTTCGCCGGGTACGATGCCATCTCTGCGGAGCGGCGGAGCTATTTTGAGCAGACGCTGGCGTACTGCCGGGCGCGAAACATCCGCGTGGTGCTGTTCGTGACCCCGCTGCATGACCGGGTGGCGGCTGCGCTGGAGGCGCGCGGTTACCCACAGCGAAAGAGGGAAGTACTGGCCATGGTCCGGGAGCTGGGTCAAGAATACGGCGCGTCCGTGTACGATTTTTCGGACGTGCGCAACTTCGACGGGGCCCCGGCCGGCTTTTACGATGGCGCTCACATCGACGAACCCAACAACGCCCTGGCGACGGCGGTGATGCTCAGCGATGCTGTTCAATAGTTACGTCTTCGTCTTCGCCTTCCTGCCCGCCGTGCTGCTGGGCTGGTGGCTGCTGCGCAACACCAGCCTGCGCCTGGTGTTCCTCACCCTGGCCAGCTACGTTTTCTATGGCTGGTGGGACTGGCGATTCCTGCCGCTGATGCTGGCCTCCACCACCGTGGACTACATCGCCGGCTCGCACATCGCCGCCACCGAGGACCCGCGCCGGCGCAAGCTCTGGCTCATTGGCTCGCTCAGCTTCAATCTGGCGATCCTGGGTTTCTTCAAGTACTACGGCTTCTTCGCCCGCAGCGTGAATGCCGCCACCGAAAGCATGGGGCTGGCCGGGTTCGCGCCCGTGCTCAACATCATCCTGCCCATCGGGATCTCGTTCTACACCTTCAACTCGATGAGCTACACCATCGACATCTACCGCCGCATCGTGCACCCGGCGAAGGATGTGCTGCACTTCTCCGCCTTCGTGGCCATGTTCCCGCATCTGGTGGCGGGGCCCATCGTGCGCTATGCCGACATCGAGGACCAGTTCAACGACCTGAAGACGCGCCTGCCGTGGCACCAGGCGGCGGTGGGGATCTACTTCTTCGTCCTGGGCATGGCCAAGAAGCTGATCATCGCCGACCAACTGGCGCCCTACGTCAACGCCTACTTCGCCGCGCCCCAGGGCCTGGGGGCCATTGCGGCGTGGGTGGGGGCGCTCGGGTACACCTTCCAGCTTTACTTTGACTTCTCCGGCTACAGCGATATGGCGGTGGGCCTTGCCCACATGCTGGGCATCCAGTTCCCCATCAACTTCAACTCCCCCTACAAGGCGGAGAACATCTCCGACTTCTGGCGGCGCTGGCACATCTCGCTCTCCACCTGGCTGCGCGACTATCTCTTCATTCCCCTCGGCGGCTCCCGCGGGACGACCCTGGCGACCGCCCGCAACCTGTTCATCACCATGTTCCTGGGCGGCCTGTGGCACGGCGCTGACTGGACCTTCATCGTCTGGGGCCTCTACCACGGAGTCCTGCTGGCGGGCTACCAGCTGCTGCGCAAGCGCGGCTGGGTGCCGGGCTCAGTGGCGCTGAGCCGGGCGATCACCTTCCTGATGGTGGTGTTCGGGTGGGTCTTCTTCCGCTCCGAGACGTTGCCCAAGGCGGCCCACATCCTGGCTGCCATGTTCGGCGCCAACGGCGTCGGCGAAATGCACGTGAAGGTGGGGCACGTGCTGATGATCGCCGCCGCGGCGGCCATCGCCTTCTTCGCTCCCAATACCTGGGAGATCAAGCTGAAGCCGAGACCGCGGTACGCCTACGCACTGGCCATCCTGCTCATCTACTGCATCCTGCTGCTGGAGCGGGAGAGTCCGTTCCTGTACTTCCAGTTCTAGGTCTTCCTCTTCTTACATCCCGAGCGGAGCGAGGGAGCCCTACACACAGGCAGCCCTTCCAGGCAGTAGAGATCCCTCGCTTCGCTCGGAATGTTATGAAACCAACGAGAGTCCGCGGCTAGAACCGTCTTACGCTTACTCCGGTAGCGATGTTGAGGATGGCATCCAGGGTGCGCAGGGCGGCGTGCTTGCTGGCGCTGGTGGGGACGAAGAGGACGTCGTCGGCCTGCAACGGCAGATCCTTCTCCTTGGCCTGCAGGATCTTCTTCAACGGCACGTCGATCTCTTCCATCTGGCCGTCGGGCTTCTTGCGGATGAGCTTGGCTTTGTCGAGCGATGCGGTGCGGGTGGGGCCGTGTGCCAGCGCCAGCGCCTTGAGCACCGTCAGGTTCTGGTTGCTCTCCATGATGAAGCCGCTGGGCAACTGCACCTCGCCGACCACGTAGACGACGCCGGCCTTGGTCACCACGATGGTGTCGCCCTGGACGATCTCGATGTTGCTCTCGGTGTTCTTGGCGGGATCGTTCCACAGGGTGACATTCATGGGGTCGCTGGGCTTGTCGCGGCGGGTGACGGTGATGACGCGGCCCGCGTCCTTGGTCAGGCCGCCGGCGGCGGCGATCACGTCGAAGAGGCGGCGGGCGCCGAACACGGGATACACGCCGGGCTTGGCGACTTCGCCCATGATGCTCACGCCGGTGGCGTACTCGGCCACAAAAATGGTCACATGCGGGTTCTTCAGGAACCCGCCATCCACCAGCCGCTTCTCCACTTCGCTCTGCGCCTGCTCGATGGTGAGGCCGTCCAGACGCACGTACCCCACCAGGGGCAGGTAGATCTCGCCGGAGCTGGTGACGCGCACGCGCTTGGTCATCTCGGGGACGCTGTAGACGGAGACGTCCAACAGGTCGCCGACCCCGATGTGGATGGTGCCGCTGGGCGGAGGCGCGGGCGGAGCCTCCTGCGCCGGGGGCGCCTCCTGCGCGCACACCGATGCCGCCAGCAGCAGTGCGAGGGAGAGCGCCAGGATCGCGCCGCGAGGCAACATCGAAAACCTCAAGAGGGCTTCAGGGATGGGAGGAGTGTAGCACAGGGTGATTTGAGCCGGGCCAGCTCCGGTTGCTATAATGAAGTTCCTTTCTGAGTCCTTCCCAAAGTGGCCAGGTAGCTCAGCTGGTAGAGCGCAGCCCTGAAAAGGCTGGCGTCGGCGGTTCGATTCCGTCCCTGGC
>CAYTPH010000036.1:0-14766 GCA_964439635.1 uncultured Terriglobales bacterium | reverse complement strand
GTGAAGGCGCTGGAGACCGATGCCGACACCTTGGCCACTGCGGCGGAAGTCGGGCGGCGCATGGGCAAGGAAGTGGTGGTCATCCGTGAAGCCCCGGGGTTCATCACCAGCCGCATCAACGCCATGATCGGCAACGAGGCTTTCTACATGCTCCAGGAAGGCATCGCTTCCGCCGAGGACATCGACAAGGCCCTCAAGCTGGGGCTGAACCATCCCATGGGGCCCTTCGAGCTGGGGGACCTGGTGGGACTGGATACGCGGCTCCACATCCTCGAGTACCTCCACAAGAGCCTGGGAGAGAAGTTCCGCCCCTGCCCGCTGCTGGTCCAGTACGTGAAAGCCGGCCGCCTGGGACGAAAGGCCGGCCGCGGCGTCTACGAGTATCCGGAACAGAAGCAGGCGAAAGCCTAAGCGCCTTGAACTTTGTACCCGGTGGCTGCGTATCTCCCAGCAGCCATGCGGATGCTGCTGGACATCTTCGGCCAGACGCTGCGCACCCTGTGGGCGCACAAGCTGCGCTCATTCCTGACCATGTTCGGCATCGCCTGGGGGGTGGGCAGCCTGCTGCTGCTGGTGGGGCTGGGCGAGGGCTTTCGCTCCGGACAGGAGAAGCGCATGGCCCGCCTGGGAGAGCAGATCCTGTTCACCCAGCCCGGCCGTATTCCCGCACTGGCGGGAAGCTACTTCTCCGCCAAGCCCTACTTCTTCAGCTATGACGACTATCTGGCGGTGAAGAGCGAGGCCCGGCTGGTGCGGAACATCTCGCCAGTGCTGGAGCGGGAGGACATCCGCGCCGCCAGCGAGTTCAACACCACCAACGGACAAGTCTTCGGTGTCGCCGCCTCCTACAACCTTATCCGCACCATCCCCATCAGCAGCGGCCGCTGGCTGAACCAGCAGGACGACGCCGAGCGCCGCCGCGTGGCCGTGGTCGGCTGGGAGCTGCTCAAGACCATGTACCAGGGCCGCGGCGCCGTCGGCAGCAGCATCCTCTTGAACGGCCACCGCTTCGAGGTGGTGGGCGTGCTGGAGAAGCTGGGGCGCAGCGGGAACAACGGCACCAACATCCGTATCTTCATCCCGGTCAATGCCATGCGCGTCCTTTTTCCACTCAAGGTGGAAGCGCAGGATGCCATCTCCTTCCTCAACTACCAGCCCCTCCGCAGAGAGCTGCACGCCGAGGCGATGGAGGAGGTGCACCAGATCCTGGCGCGGCGCCACGGTTTCGACCCCAAGCTCAAGGACGCCTTCGAGGACTGGGACACCGTCGAGGGCGCCAAGCGCGTGGGTTCCATCTTCGACGCCATGGATTATTTCCTCGGCGCCGTCGGGCTGGTGACGCTGGCGCTGGGGGCCATCGGCATCATCAACATCATGCTGGTGTCGGTGTCGGAGCGGACCAAGGAGATCGGGCTGCGCAAGGCCCTGGGCGCCACCCACCGCAGCATTCTGACTCAGTTCTTCCTGGAAGGCGCGTTCCTGACCGCGCTGAGCGGCGGCCTGGGCCTGGCGGTGACTGCCGGCCTGATGGCACTGCTGGCGCAACTGCCGTCGCCCGAGGGTTTCGACACCCCGCGGATCGTGCCCGCCTCGGCGGCCACGGCCATCCTGTCGCTGGCCCTGGCGGGCATCGTCGCCGGCCTTTATCCTGCTCGCAAAGCGGCGCTGCTTCCGCCGGTGGAAGCGCTGAGGCAGGAGTAGCCCATGTTCCGCGATCTGCTACAGCAAGCCGCCGCCTCGCTGCGCCACAACCGCCGCCGCAGCGCCCTCACCATGCTGGGCATGGCCTGGGGCATCGCCACCGTGGTCATGCTGCTGGCCTACGGCGACGGCTTCGAGCGCGGCCTGAACGTGGCCTTCACCTCCTTCGGCTCGCACATGATCGGCATCTTTCCCGGGCGCACCTCGCTGCAGGCTGGCGGCAGCAAGGCCGGCGAGGAGATTCGCCTTACTCTCGACGACGTGGACTGGGTCTCCGCCGAGGTCCCGGCGATCCAGCGCATCTCCCCGTACGCCGAGAAGCGCAGCAGCGTGGGTTTCGGGACGCGTGCTGCCGTAGCCACCGCCGCCGGCTCATATCCGGTCTATTACCGCATCCGCAGTATGGAGCTGGCGGACGGCCGCTTTCCCAACGAGGAGGACGAGATCGGCCGCAACCGCGTGGTGGTGCTCGGCGCCGACGTGAAGAAGAAAGTCTTCTCCGGCCAGAACGCCGTGGGCGAGACGGTGCGCATTGACGGCATCTCCTTCCAGGTCGTCGGCGTGCTTCGCTACCGCATCCAGGACGGCGACCAGAACGAGAACGACCAGATCTTCGTCCCCTTCAGCGCCATGGGCGACCTGCGCAATACCCGCTACCTGGACGGTATCTTCCTGGAATACGAGGGCGCGCAGGACGGCAAGGTGGCGGCGGCGGTGCGCAACTCCATGGCCTACCACCACACCTTCGACCCCAAGGACAAGCGCGCCGTGTTCATCTTCGACGTCGCCGAGGAGCTGGAGGAGATCGCCGTCATCACCACCGGCATCAAGGTGCTGCTGGGATTCATCGGGCTGCTGACCCTGGGCATCGGCGGCGTCGGGCTGATGAACATCATGCTGGTGTCGGTCACCCACCGCACCCGCGAGATCGGGGTGGAGAAGGCGCTGGGGGCGCGCAAGCGCCACATCCTGCTGCAGTTCCTGGCCGAGGCCCTGGCCATCACCTTCGCCGGCGGGGTCCTGGGCATCGTGATGGCGTACGCGGTCTCGTGGGTGGTGGGCCCGCTCACCCTGTGGAGCGCCTTCTTCGAGGGCACCACCGAGGGCGACATCCACCTGCGCATCGACGCCGCCACCCTGCTGTGGGCGACCGGCATCCTCTGCCTCGTCGGCATCGTCAGCGGCATGCTGCCCGCCATCAAGGCCGCGCGTTTGGACCCCATCGAAGCGCTGCGCTACGAGTAGCGGTTCGCGTTTCGCCTCCGTGTCCTCTGTGTCCACTGTGGTTAAATTGGTTCGTGGCTGACGCGAGACTGCAAAGGGTCCTCGACCAGCTCGCCCTCTACGAGCACCCCCTGCTCGACTTCGGCGCACGCCAGAAAGGCGACGGCGTCGAGGTCGTCATCACCTTCAAGGACCCCAACGTGAAGGTGCACACCTACTACTTCGAGATGCACCCCCGCGACCTCGACAGCCCCAACTTCGAGTGGGCCTTCCAGCGCCAGCTCTACGACTGCCTGCACGACTACTTCGTGGAGATGTTCCTCCGCACCCCGCAGGACCTGAAGGAGCGGCAGCGGCGAGGGCAGGCGTGAGCCTCCGCCGGCGGATCGAAGAGGAGATCCGCCGCGGCGGTCCCATACCGTTCTCCCGCTACATGGAGCTGTGCCTCTACGAGCCCGAACTTGGCTTCTACTCGCGGGCGCGCGAGGTCTTCGGCAAGGCCGGAGACTTCTACACTGCCAGCGACGTGCACGCGGTCTTCGGCCGGCTGCTGGCCCGCCAGTTCGAGGAGATGTGGCGGACGATGGGCTCGCCCGACCGCCTGGAGGTGGTCGAACTCGGTCCCGGCCGCGGCCTGTTCGCGCTCGACGTCCTCGACTGGGCAGGGAAGAAGTGGCCGGAATTCTTCGCCGCTCTCCACTACCGGCTGGTCGAGAGCTCCCCCCATCTGCGCTCTCGGCTGGCGGTGGTGATGAACTCGTATCTTTCCACCGGGAAGGTGAGCATCTCCGGTGAACTGGACTCAGGCCTGCGTCACGCCATCATCTTCGCCAACGAGTTTTTCGACGCCCTGCCCGTGGACATCGTCGACCGACGCGGCCAGGTACGGGTGACCGCCGGCGGCGAACGGTTCCAGGAGGACTTCGCGCCGCCGCGGCCCGAGCTGCTCGACTACCTGGACCGTTACAGCGTCCACCCGCAGGAGCACGAGCGCGTGGAAGTCTGCCTGCCCGCGATGCGGTGGATGGAGCGCATCGCCACCTCGTTCGAACGCGGCTTCGTCATCACCGTCGATTACGGCTTCACCCGCGGCGAGCAGCTCGCTGGCCGCCATCTGGACACCCTGATGACCTACCGCGAGCACACCTCCAGCCCCGATCCCTACCAGTCTCCTGGTGAGCAGGACATCACCGCGCACGTCAACTTCACCGCCCTGCGCGCCGCCGGCGAGCAGGCCGGCCTCGACCACCTGGCGCTGCTCACCCAGTCGCAGTTCCTCCTCGGCATCGGCGAGAAGACCGAGTTCTCCGATGCCTTCGAGGAATGCAAGCTCCCGCAGGAGCACACCAAGCGCGCCCTCCAGCTCAAGCACCTGGTCACGCCCGCGGGCATGGGCGAGACCTTCCACGTGCTGGTCATGTCGCGCGGTGTGGACAAAGAGAAGGCCGCCCCGCTCGGCGGCCTGTCGTTCGCTCGCTAGCGAATGCTTATGCCGCGGGGCCGGCCGCCTGGGCCTCGTGCGGCGCCGCCACCGGCCACACCGAGCTGGCGAATGCCGCCGCGTACACCATTCCGATCAGGGCGAATCCCCACGCCAGCCCGTAGTGCTGCGCGATCCAGCCGACGCCGAAACCCAGCGCCAGCTGCAGCAGGGTCCCGAAGAAATAGAACGTGTTCTGCACCCGCCCCATGAAGTGTGCCGGCACGATCTCCATCATGCTGGAGGAGATGGCCACGCCGCCGACGCCGCGCGCCGACCCCATCAGCCCGTAGAGCGCCACCGCAATGGCCAGCGTCCGCGAGTACGGCACCGCCACCAGCGACACCGCCAGCAGCGCCATGGACCAGGCCACCGCGGGCCGCGCCCGCAGCGCCCCGATGACGCGCGGCGCATACCACGCGCTGACGAACGCGCCCACGCCCCACCCGCCGTTCAGCCATCCGTAGCCGACCGCCCCGGCGTGCAGGATGCGCTCGCTCAGCGGCGCCGTCACCACGCCCTGCGAGAGCATCGCCCCGATGAACAGCGCCCAGCTCACTCCCAGCAGCGTCACGTACGGCCGCGCCCGCAGGTAGTGCAGGCCCTCGTTCATCTCGTGCAGGAAACGTCCCCACGAGCCCTCGGCGATGCCCGGCGCCGGTTCCGGTTCCGGCCGCTGCACTACGTGCCGGCCCTTCCGCACACCGAAGTAGCAAAGGAACGAGATCACGTAGGTGCAGAAATCGATCAGCAGCACGCCGCCCAGGCCGATGTGGTTGTACACGAATCCCACGATCGAGCCGGCGATCAGCCAGCCGCCCTGCACCCCCGCCAGCAGGAACGTATTGGATTGCACGAAGGCCGCGTCCGGGGTCAGCTCCTGGATCAGCGCCGTAACCGTCGGCCAGAACATCCAGAAGCCGGCGGCCACCAGCACCGCCATGCCGTACACCTGCCACAGCTGCACCCGCCCGTAGAGGGCCAGCAGCGCCACCACCAGGATGATCACGGCGCGGCCGGCATCGAGCAGCATCACCAGCCAGCGCCGGTCCTGGCGGTCGATGATGACGCCGGTGAAGGGCAGCATCAGCATGGCGGGGATGGTCTGCAGCACGATGAGCGTGCCCAGCGCCATCTCCGAGTGCGTCGCCTGCAGCACGTACCAGGTGACCGCGGCGGAGTTCAGCCCGCTGCCCACCATGGAGACCAGGTTGGCCGCGAAGATGAGCTGCAGGGGCCGGTGCCGCAGGATGTCGCGCATGTTTTTTCACTCTAACCGGAATCCCGCAGCCGCGCCACCCTGGACCCATGTGCCATAATGCGCCTTCTCATCCATGGCACTCCGCCGATTGCGCGACCGCATCAAGGACGCCAGCCTGCGCCGCCCGCTGCTGGCCTTCGTCTACAACTTCGGGCGCGTGCTGCGCGGCCAGCAGCTCATCTTCCTGGACTATCCCGCCGACCCGCAGGTCCGCTACGGCTTTGGCAAGCCTCCCAACCCGAAGCTGTATGAGGTCGTCGACCACAACCGCCCCGCCTACCAGACCACGCTGGAGCAGATCCTCGGCTTGAAGGAGGCGCTGCTGAACATCCCTGCCCGCCAGGCCGGCCCGCTCGATCCCTGCTGGATCAACAACTGGCTTCCCGGGCTGGACACCGCCGCACTCTACGGCATGGTCGCGCTGCAGCGCCCCCGCTTGTATCTCGAGGTGGGGTCCGGGACCTCGACCAAGGTCGCGCGCCGCGCCATTCGCGACCACGGATTGCAGACCCGCGTCATTTCCATCGATCCCCGTCCCCGGGGGGAGATCGATCGACTCTGCGACACCGTCATCCGCCAGCCGCTGGAGACCGTGGACCTGGCGGTCTTCGACCGACTGGAGCCCGGCGACATCCTCTTCCTCGACGGCTCGCACCGCGTCTTCCAGAACTCCGATGTGACCGTCGCCTTTCTCGAGGTGCTGCCGCGGCTCCAGCCCGGCGTGCTGGTCCAGGTCCACGACGTCTTCCTGCCTTACGATTACCCGCCCGAGCTGCGCCACCGCTTCTATTCCGAGCAGTATCCGCTGGGCGCCGCGCTGGCCGCCGAGGCGCAGCGCTTCCAGGTGGTGCTGCCCAATTTCTTCATTAGCCAGGACCCGGAGCTTTCCCGTATCCTTGCGCCCCTCTGGGACGATCCCCGCCTGGCGGGCCTCGATCGCCCGGACCTCTCTTACTGGGGACGGCGCGGCCTCTCCTTCTGGATGCGGATGGCTTAGCACCACCGGCACTCTTGCCTCGACCGCGTTCCATGCCATAATCGCGGCCGCGTGAACGCTCTCCGCAGCGCCCTTGCTGTCCTGGTTTGCAGCGGCATCGCCACCGCCGCCGAGCCGGCGCCCCTGCCCATTGACGGCGCTTACTACGACGGCCAGTCGGTGCAGCTCGCGTTCGAGCGCACTTCGGACGGGCAGAAATCCGTGCGCGTGGGTCCCTGGTTGCTGGGCGCCCGGGTGAACGACCACCAGCCGCGGGAGAAGCGCCTCAACCTCTACGTCGTCTTCCCTGGGACGCAGCATCGCGCCGAAGGCCACGAGGAATTCGACCACAACCTCATCATCAACGTTCGGCCCACCGGTGAGAACCACGCCGAGTGGGACGTGTACTGGGCGGTGGTGCTGGATCCCGGGTTCACCGAGGACTTGCGTGGCGAGCAGGACCTGCTCCACGCCGCACAGGAGACCTTTTTCCCCGGCGACCTCCTGGAGTTCGAGGACATCCCCGGCCGCGCGCCTCTGCGCGAGTTCTTGAAGGTGGACTCTCTGCGCGGGCTGGCGAAGTATCGCCGCAAGGACGGGCGATTGCCCCGCATCCTGATCGTGCCTTCGTCCGCGGCGGTGCGCGCCGCGGTGGTCGTGCCCGCGCCGGCTTCCCTTCAGAAATAAGAAAGGCACAGCCTTTCGGCTGTGCCTGAGATCTCCGGCGTCTAGCGTTTCCCGGCCTTCTTCAGCAGCCCCGTCGCCTCGCGCGCCAGCTCCACTTCCGAGCGCTGCGACTTGGGATGGCTGATCTCCACCAGCTTGGCGTAATACTGCCGGGCCTTGTCCTGCTCTTCCAGCAGCTTCGCGGCGCGGGCGGCGTTGTACACGGCGTTGAAGCGGTTCGGGGTGGAGACCAGGACCTTCTCGTACTCGTGCAGCGCCAGCGACGGCTGCCGCAGGGCCATGTACAGGTCGCCCAGCAGTTCGCGCGCCGGCACCACCTGCCCGGGGGTGACCGGGTGCTTCTCGGTGGATTCTTCCAGGTCCACGGCGGAGCGCATCAGCAGCACGGCGTCGTCGTTGCGGTCCTCGGCGAACGCCACCCAGGCGGCCACCTCGCGCCGCTGGATCTCCACCTGCTCCGACCAGTACACGCGCATTTGCTCGTCTTTGGACGCCAGCAGGGCTTCGCGGATCTGCTCCAGCTTGTCGTGCGCCATCTTGGCCCGGTCGCGGTCCGCCAGGTGGCCGGCGCCGACCCCCACCGCGAACCACGTGATCGCCTGCATGGCCGGGTTGGCGTTGGGCACCGGCGTGAGCGCCACCGCTTCCTTCCAGTGTCCCAACTCCAGGGCGCAACGCGCGGGGATGGCCGACGCCGCGTAGTGCGCCGTGTTGTCCACCGGAGCGGCGGCCGTGATCTTCAGGGCAGCATCGCGCATCTTCAGCGCCTCCGCCTCCTGGCCGGTCTGCAGGTAGGCGTAAACCGCGTAGTCCATCGCGTGCAGCTCCTGGGCCAGGGCGCCCTTCATCGGCGACTTGGCAAAGTGGGCGCGCGCCGCCGCCGCCGAGGCCAGGTTGGAGTTGATGGAATCCTGCCACAAGCCTAGGCGGGTGAAGATGTGCGAAGGCATGTGCAGCGCGTGCGGCGCCGCCGGCGCGATCTGCGAATAACGCCGTGCCGCCTCCACCGCTCCCTGCGCCAGGGCCGGGTAGTCGTAGGCGTGGATGATGTAGTGCGCCACTCCGGGATGGTTGGGCTGCTGCTGGAAGATGGGCTCCAGCAGCGCGCCCGCCTTCTTCTGGTTGGCCAGGGACTTGTCCTTGGGATCGGCCGCCCCGAGCAGCGCCAGGGCGTAGAAGATGGTCGCCTCCGCGTCATCCTTGTACTTGGACGCCAGCTGCTCCATGGACGCGGCGTACGCCCTCCGGCGCGAGGCGTGGTCGCTCTTGTCGTAGTCCTTGTAGTAGCTCTCGATGGCGGCCAGGTAGTCGCGCTCGCGCTCCGTCTTGGCCGGAGCGGCCTTCCCCTTCTCGATCGCCTCCAGTCCTTTCTTCATGGTAGCCGCATCGGCCGGGTACCACAGCGGGTGGAACAGCGACATGGCCACGCCCCACTGCGCGATAGAGCACGAAGGATCGGCCGCTGCGGCCGCGTGGAAGGCCTCTTCCGCCTCCTCGTACCAGAACGAGTGCAGCATTGCCAGCGCGCGCTCGAAGGACTTGTTGGCCGAGGCCGAGCAACTGGTGGGGAAGTTGACCGAGCCCAGCTGGCTCGGATCCCCGGATTCCTTGTGCTGGTGCTGGTCGTCGGCAACGGCCGCTACTGCGAGCAGGCAAGGCAACAGAAGCAGTGAGAGTGTGGAGCGCAAACCCCGCATAGGCCCCCCTTGTGAAGTCCTGTTACCTTATCCCGCTCAGCGCGCCCCGGTCAAACCGCAGGTCAGCGCTTCGCCAGCTCGTCCGACAGCAAGTGGGCCTTCAGCGCCAGATTGTGGGCCCGCACCAGGTCCTGCTCCGAGGCCGCGGTGCGGGACTGCTCCATGTATTCCCGGATCTGGCGCACCATCGCCTGCTCGTCGGCAGAGAGCGTGCGGGTGATGCCCTTCAGGTTGGAGTCGGTGCTCTCCAGCAGTTGCTCGGTCGTCTGGCGATGGTGGGTGGCCTCGTCGTGGCCGACCACGGTCGAGAGTGTGGGCTGCGAAGCCGGCGCGCTGCCCTCGCTGATGACCACCCGGCCCGGTTTTTCCGGCACGCTGAGCGAAGCCGCCTGCTGCGGCTCCGCGGGCGGGGCCGGCTTCACCGGCGGCGCTGGGGCGGGCTTCTTCGCGGTGCGGCGGGACTTGGGCTTCGCGGTCTTCGGGGAGACCGCGGCCTCGGGCTTCGCTGCTTCCTGCACCGGCTCGGCAGCCGGCTTCTCGGCTTCCGGCTTGGGCGCTTCTGCCTGCGCTTCCTCCGGTTTGGGCTGCTCGATGGTGGGCGCCTGGGTCTGCGCCGGCACGTTCGGTTTCTTCTTCTTGAACAGATTGCAGCCGGAGATGGGCAGCGTAGCCGCCAGGAGCAGGATCCATGCTGTACGAGTGCGCATCATCGTCTGCTAGCTTACATCGTTGGCCGCCGCGCGCGAGGGCGCCATCTCGCGCAACGGCTGCGCGTCTTCCGCGGCTGGGAAGAGTAGGCGGAAGGTGGTGCCCCGGCCCACCTCGGAATCGAACTCCACCGAGCCGTTGTGCAGCTGCATCACCCGGTAGGTCATGGCCAGCCCGATGCCGCTGCCGCTCTTCTTGGTGGTGAAGTACAGGTTGAAGATCTTCTCCCGCAACTCCGGCGGGATGCCCGGCCCCTCGTCGCGGACATCCAGTTCGACCTCGCCGTCCCGACGCCCGCCTGTCAGGGTCAGCGTTCCCCCGTCGGCCATGGCCTGCACGCCGTTCAGCACGATGTTGAGGACCGCCTGCTTCACCAGGTCGGCATCCACTTTCACCGGCAAGGGCTCGGGGCCGCCAGTGCGCACGATGTTGACGCCGTGGCGCTCCGCCTCCGGCGACGCCAGCAACACCACGTCGTCCACCAGCCGTCTCAGGTCGAGGTCGGCCAGCCGCAGCTCCACCGGGCGGGTGAAGTCCACCAGCGTCTGCACCACCCGGTCGAGGCGCTGGATCTCGCTACCGATCACGTCCATGTGGCGCCGCGTGTCCGGGTCCACCTGCTGCAGCTTCTGCCGCAGCACCTCCAGGTGCACCACGATGGCGTTGATCGGGTTCTTCACCTCGTGGGCCACGCCCGAGGTCAGCCGCCCGATGGCCGCCAGCCGCCGCGACAGCTCGATCTCGTCCTCGATGCGCCGCGCCGTCTCCGCGTCCCGGATGGTGATCAGCGCGCCGATGCGCTCCCCGTGTTCCTCGATGAAGTCCACCGACACCTGGATGCGGTGGCCGGTTTCGGTCTCGATCTCGCGCAGCGCCACGTCCTGGTGCAGCTCGAACGCCTCCAGCACCATGCGTCCCAAGCGGCTTTCGGGCGCGAAGATCTCGGTCACTCCGTGGCCGAGCATCTCGCCGCGCGGTCGCCCCACGAAGTGCTCCACCGAGGCGCTCACCAGCACCGCCCGCGAGTCCCGGGTGAACAGCATCACGCCGTCCTGCAGGTTGGCCATGATCTGGTCGAGGTTTTCCTTCAAGGCGGAGAACACCTCTTTGACGTCACTCATCTGCCTGCCCAGGCGGTCGATCTTGGTGCTCACCACCCCGTACTCGACGCCGCGTTCCTTCTCCCCGGCGGGCAGGGCCTCGCCCGAGCTCAGCAGGTCCAGGCGGCGCCCGATGGCCTCCAGCGGCTTCAGCGCCAGGTTGGAGAGCCCCGCCGCCAGCACCAGCGACACCAGGATGGCGATCGCCGAGAACGCCACCGCGTTGTCCAGCTGCGGCCGCAGCGAATCGCGCAGGAAGACGGTGGAGATGCCCACGCGGATCTCGCCGAAAGGCTGCTTGTCCCGTTCCAGCGGGATGCGGACCTCGTAGACGCGCGGCTTCCCGTACACCACCTCGATCTGCCGGCCGATCCCGCCCTCGCGCACCGTCACGTACGACGAGCGCTGCGGCACCAGCTGTCCTACCCGCCCCGAATCGGTGTGCAGCAGCGCCCGCCCGCCGGCGTCCACGATGGCCACGTCGTAGATCGTCGGCGAGTACCCGACGATGGACTGCAGCAGGGAATTCAGGCCGGGGTCGGTGGAGAGCGTCTCTTCGATGGCGGCCCGCGCCGCCGCCGGGTCGGCGGGATCCTGCCGTGTGCTGGTCAGGTCGGTTTCCAGCGCCTCGCGCGTGGCGTGGAACACCTGGTGACCCACGAACTGCGCCCCCACGTAGGAATCCTCCACCCGCTGCTTCACCAGGTGGGTGATGTAGATGGACGACAGCGTGGCCACCACTGCCACCACCATGCCGCTGATGGCCAGGACCAGCTTCGTCTTGAGTCGGATGCGCGGGGCCATTGTGAGAAGCGTACCTCGTACCCGTGGACGAGCTGCGCGTTACGTGCCGGTGTCGGCCGCCATGCCGGAGGCAGAGCCGTATTCCTTCAGCTTATTGTGGAGCGTCTTCAGGCTGATGCCCAGGATCTCGGCGGCGCGGGTCTTATTATTGTTGGTCGCTTCCAGGGTCTTCAAGATGAGGAGACGTTCCGCCTCCTCCACCGTGGTGCCCACCCCCAGGCGCACCGCGTTCGCCTCCTGCACCGGTTCCCGCTTGGGCACGGCCCCAAAGCCGGGAGGCAGGTGCTTGGTCTCCACCAGCGAGCCTTCGCACACGATCACCGCCCGCTCCAGCGTGTTGCGCAGCTCGCGCACGTTCCCCGGCCAGGCATGATTCTGGAACAGCGTCAGGACCGCCTCCGAGACGGTGGAGACGTTGCGCCCGTGCTTGGCGCTCATGTCCGCCAGCAGCGCCTCCACCAGCTGCGGCATGTCCTCCTTGTGCTCGCGCAGCGCCGGCAGATGGATGTTGAACACGTTCAGCCGGTAATAGAGGTCGTTGCGCAGCTCGCCCTTGGCCACCGCCTCTTCCTGGACCTTGTTGGTGGCGGCCAGCACCCGCACGTCCACCTCGGTCTCCACCTTGCTGCCCAGGCGCCGCAGCTTGCGGTCTTCCAGCACGCGCAGCAGCTTGGCCTGGGTGCCGATGGGCATCTCCCCGATCTCGTCCAGCAGCAGCGTGCCTCCTTCCGCCAGCTCGAAGCAGCCGGCGCGCCGCTCCAGCGCCCCGGTGAACGCACCCTTCTCGTGCCCGAAGATCTCGCTCTCGATCAGCGTCTCCGGGATGGCCGAGCAGTTGATGGCCACGAACGGCTCGCTCCTGCGCGGGCTGAGCTGGTGGATGGTGCGGGCCACCAGTTCCTTCCCCGTCCCGCTCTCCCCGGTGATGAGCACGCTGGCGGTCGAGGGCGCCACCATCTCCACCAGGTGGAAGATCTCCTGCATCTTCTTCGAGGAGCCCACCATCGGACCCAGCACGCCGGCGTCGCGCAGCTTCCGCCGCGTGACCTCCAGCTCCACCTCGGTGCCGCGCTGCCGGATGGCGTTGTGCAGGATGGCCTTCAGCCGCGCCGGGTCCACCGGCTTTTGAATGAAGTCGTAGGCGCCGATCTTCATGGCATCCACCGCCAGGTCCACCGTGCCCTGGGCGGTCAGCACCACCACCGCCACCGATTGCGGCTGGTCGGCCAGCCGCTCCAGCAGCCCCATGCCGTCCATCCGCGGCATCTTCAGATCGGTGATCACCACCGCCGGGTTGAAGCTGGCCGCTTTCTCCAGGCCTTCCACCCCATCGCGGGCGGTCTCGGCGCGGTATCCCCAGGCCGACACCATCTCCGCCAACCCGGTGCGCGCGTTCTCCTCGTCCTCGACGATCAGTACTCGTTCCTGGCTCATCCACCCGTCCTGCCGCCATTATCGAAGCTGGCGGACGCAGCCGCAAGCGTGCGTCCTCAATCAAAGGGAATAGGGGCCCGGGAAAAGGCGCATGGTTGGATGCGCAAATGGATTCGCGCGTCCCAATTGCCCGCCTCCCATTCTCGCCCGGCGGGGAACCGTCCGGGGGCTAGCACCTTAGTAACCCTAAGGTAACTAGACGCGCCGGCCTCATTTGTCATCTCATGTCTCCAGAGCAGCACCCTCTGGCCAAAGAACGGGGCGGTCAGACCGCGTCCCGAGTTCCTTTTGCAAGCACTTAGGAGGATGGGACATGAGTACAAGCAAGTTGATAGTAGGACTGCTAGCATCAGCAATGCTGGCTTCCGTTTCCACAGCGCAGACCACCGCCAGCTCGCAGACCAGCGGCTCGGCCCAGACCGATGCCTCCGTCCAAGCCAGCGGCTCCGGCGCCCAGGTGAACTCCAGCACCTCGGTCAGTGCCGCGCACCAGACCACGGCCTCCGGCAAGAAGGGTGAGGCCAAGGCCGGCGGCCAGACCAGCACCAAGGGCTCCGCGGCCGCTTCCACCCGCAGTGCCAATGCCGCCGCCGCTGTGGCCAACGGCGCCGCGCTGAACACCGTCCTGACCCAGACCGTCGACGCCAAGAAAGCCAGGGTCGGTGACCGGGTCGTCGCCCGCGTGAGCGAAGACGTGAAGTCCGAGGGCAAGGTCGTGATCCCCAAGGGCTCCAAGCTGATCGGCCACGTCACCGAGGCGCGGGTACGCGGCAAGGGCAAGGCGGAAGGGAAGGCGCAAAGCGATCTGAAGGCCGGCAGCAACGCCGCGGCCGTCGACTCCACTTCCAACACTACCGCCAATGCCGCCGCATCCGCCGATGCGGCCGCTAAGGCTGCGGCTCATTCCACGCTCGGCATCGCCTTCGACAAGCTGGTGCTGAAGAGCGGCGAAGAGATCGCCGTCAACGGCGCCATCCAGGCGCTGGCCGCCGCGCAGCACGCCGGCCCCATGCCCCCCCACCTTCCCGACGATCCCGTCTTCGCGGGCGGCAGCGGCGGCGGCGTGGTCTCCGGCGGCGGTGCCGCCTCCGGTGGCTTGCTCGGCGGCGCGACCTCCGCCGTCGGCAGCACCGTCAGCGGCGCCACCAGCGCCACCGGCCACCTGGGCGCCACCGTGGATTCCACGCTGAACACCGCCGGCTCCGCTGGCGGAGCGGTCAGCGGCGCGGCCTCCGGAGCCACCCGCCTCGCCTCCAGCAGCACCGGCGTGGTCGGCCTCAAGGACCTCGCGCTGGCTTCCAACCTTACCGGCTCGGCCGCGGCGCAGGGTTCGCTCATCACCTCGCCCACGCGCAACGTGAAGCTGGAGAGCGGCACCCAGATGCTGGTGAAGCTCGCCGGCACGGCGGCGGGGAAATAGCCGGAAGCTGAAAAACAGTCTTGTCCTTTAACCTCCGGCCGCGTTGCTGCTACAATCGGCGGCGCGGTCGGAGCGTTTGCTTTCCCCGCAATACGGCCCCTTCTGTAGTCGCTTCGACGCATCCACAGACCGCAATCATGATTCGGAGGGCTGCATCATGTCATTCCGTACCCTGACTCTGATGGTCATGGCGCTGGCCGTACTGGCGCTCCCCACCGCCGCGCAGGAGCAGGCGCCCAAGGCCGAGATCTTCGCCGGCTATTCCTTCCTGCAT
>CAYTPH010000035.1:0-15057 GCA_964439635.1 uncultured Terriglobales bacterium | reverse complement strand
TAACTAAAGCATAACCCCAGCAGCTTGCCGATTCAACAGCATCTTACCCCGGAACGGCGGCCGATTTTGCCTGACCTTGGTTCGGTAACGAGAGGGTAAACGTGGTGCCCGAAGGGTCACTAGCCACGGTTACCGAGCCTCCGTGTTCCGTCACGATGCGGTGCACCAACGCCAGGCCCAGCCCTGTTCCCTGGGTCTTGGTGGTGAAGAACGGCACGAAGATGCGGGATAGGTTCTCCTGGGGGATGCCGCAGCCGTCGTCGCGCAGCACCAGGCGGACGCTTTCGCCGCCGGCCTCGGCGCAGACATGCACGCGTACGACGCGGCCGTCGCGGCTGGCCTCCGCGCTGTTGCGCAGCAGGTTGGAGAACGCTTGGCGGAGCGCGGTGGGATCGCCGGAGACGGTCAGGTCTGAAGCCACTTCATCGAGCGAGAGCTCCACCGCGCATTCCCGGGAGCAGTCGGCCAGCAGGTCGCGGAGGTTCACGGACTCGCGGCGCAGGTCCTGGGGGCGGGCGAAGGCCAGGAAGTCGGTGACGATGCGGGTGAGGTTGGCGGTCTCGGCCTGCACCCTGGCGGCGAACTCACGGGTGGTGGCCGTGTCGTTGTCGGCGGCCAGCATCTGGGCGTAGCCGGAGATGGTGGCCAGGGAGTTCTTGATCTCGTGGGCGATGCCGGCGGACATCTCGCCCAGCGCGGCCAGGTTCTGCTTCAGGCGCATCTGGCGGGCGAGTTCGCTGACCTCGGTGAGGTCGCTGATCAGGCAGGCGGTGCCCAGCGGCTCGCCGGATGGGGTGCGCACGGGGGAAAGGGTGATGCCGAGCACGCGACGGTCGCCGGTGGGCGTGGCGTAATCGGCCTCCAGGCGGCGGAAGGTCTGGTCCTGGCGCAACGCGGCTTCCAGGATGCCGGGCAACGAGGCCGCGGCGGGCTCGCCGGATTCGGCGCGAAGCTGCGAGACGCCGCGGAACAGGTCGCGCGCGTGCAGGCCCGACGGCGAAGCGTACCCGAGGATGGCGCGGGCGGCGGCGTTGGCCTGCCGCACCGTGCCCACTGGGGTGAACAACAGCACCCCGCTGCTCAGGTTGGAAAGCACGGCGTCGCTGATGTTCTGAGAGGCGGCGGCGCGCTGGCTCTCCGCCTGGCGCAGACGCTGCAGTTCCTGCTCTTGCTCCTTGAGGCGCTGGATGACGCCGTGATAGGCGGCCAGCTGGAACTCCGGTGCTTCGGGCGAGGTGCGCGTCTTTCCCTCTCCACCCTCGATGAGCGTGCGGCGCATGTGGCGGATGAGCATCCAGGCGACGCCCACGGCGAAGATGGCGATCATCGCCAGGCCGATCATCTGCAGCACCATGGGATTGCTGAGCGCCCTCATCGGTACAGCCCCAGGTACCAGCCGATGATGCGGTCGCCGATGAAAGCCGCCAGCATGGCCATGCCACCGAGATACACGCCGAAGGGGATGGGGAAGGCCCGGTACATCAGCAGCGCCGAACGCCAGGCCCGGCGCCGGGCGACCGCCGCCGGCTCATGCATCCTGGCCAGCCGGCGCCGCAGTCGTTTGCGCCAGACCCAGAGGATGGAGCCGACCCCCACTACCGACCCGGCGAGCGAGGCGGCGAACAGGGTGAACACGGTGAGCTTCACGCCCAGGAAGGCGCCCACCATGGCCATGAGCTTCACGTCGCCGAAGCCCATCCCTTCCACGCCGCGCGCCCGCTGGTAGAGGAACCCCGCGCCGTAGATGAACGAAGATCCGAGGGCCGCTCCGGCGACGGAATCGGCCAGCGACAGCATCCGCCAGTCGTCCGGCAGCGGCAGGAAGAGGTTGAGCAGGGAGGTGACGACGTTGTCCACGGGAACGAGGACGCTGAAGGCGATGCCCAGCACCAGGCCCGGCAGGGTCAGGCGGTCGGGAAGCAACTGGTGTTCCGCGTCGGTGAAGATCAGGCCAAGCAAGAGGAAGGAGAAGACGCAGAACTTCAGCATCTCCAGGGTGAGGCCGAAGGCAGCGAAACAGACGACGAAGAGGACGCCGGTAAGCAGCTCGACCGCCAGATAGCGTGGCGAGATGCGGGCGCCGCAATTGCGACAGCGGCCGCCAAGCAGCAGCCAGCTGATCACGGGGATGTTGTCGTAGGGCTTGATGGCGGCCTTGCATTGCGGGCAGGCCGAGGCAGGGAACACCACCGACAACCCGCGGGGCAGGCGGTGGATGCAGACGTTCAGGAAGCTCCCGAACGCCAGTCCGAAGACGAAGATCACCGCCGCCAGCAGCAGGTCGAAGTTCACTATTTCGGCCGATTCTCCGGGGGAGAGGTGCTCATTATATGTCGCTTTGGCGGGCGCGCAGGATTACGGAAGTGCTTCCTCCCCGCCGAGACCGCCCCACTTCGTGGGGCTCTGCGCTAGATGCAAGCGATAGGTCCTCACGCTCGTCCCTACGGGACATCGCTCAGGATGACAAGGGGGGCTTTAGCAGCGGAAGCGCAGAAGGTCGCCGTGGAGTGCAGGCACGCCGTCCTGCTTGGGCGGCAGGGCATCGTGCCAGTTGAGCCTGTCGCGGTTCACCAGCCGCAGCTCGGGCGGGCGGGACTGCCATCCGCTGTCCGTCTCTTCACGCAAGCCGACGGCGAGCCCGACGGTCTCCTCTGCCGGCTCGGTGTCCTTCCACTCGAACAGGGCCGCTTCTAGGCCTTCGGTCAGGCTCTCGGTCGGAAGCAGGCAGAGGACCCAGGAGTACTGCGCGTCGGTGGCGTAGGTCCCGGGCTCGACCCCGGGGATGCCCTTCTTGACGGTAGCGCCGTGCTCGCGGGCGATGCGGCGGGTGTCGTCCTCGGAGCCGTGGTCCACCACCAGGACTTCGTCGCAGGGACGCAGCGAATCGAGCGCGCGCCCGATGCGCAGGGCATCATTGTGGGTGTGGATGAGGGCAGTGATCCTGGGCATTAGAAAAGGGCTGAAGCCCTCAAGGAGGATACCTCAGCCCCGGAACGGCGTCAGCTTTACTGTGGACGGCGGCGCAGCACGGGCGGTTTCTCCTCTGCCTGCGGCGAGTCGCTCTGGTTGAATTCGCGGGTCTCGTCCTCGAGGTTCTCTTCCTGGTTGGGGATGGCCATGCGGGCGCCGCCACGACGGTCGGCGGAGCTGGCTGGCGTGACCGTTATGGGGCTCTCCAACTGGAAGCGCAGGATGGACTCGGACTTCACCTGGATCTGCTGGCCCTTGGTGGCAGCCTGCACGCCGGTACCGGCACCCGCACCGACGGTGGCGCCGATGGCCGCCCCCTTGCCGCCGCCGGCGATGCCGCCGATGATGGCGCCCAGCGCCGCCCCGCCACCGATGGTGGCTGCGGTGCGCTTACCGCGCGAGGTGCCCTGGCGGGTGTACTGGCTGGTCTGGATGTTGTAGCGCCTGCCGTTGAAGGACAGGGTCTCCAGCTCCAGCGCCAGCTGCGACTGCCCGGCGAAGCGGCCGGCGCTCTTCAGCTCGGCGATGCGGCCCTCGACGTCCGCACCCTGCGGCACCACCACCTCGTCCCCGACGTAGATGGGCGTACTCAGGGTGGCGCGGAAGCTGTCCCCCACCTGGTTCCTCGACGTGTCCACCGCGTCGATCATGCGGATGGACAGCGCCGTGCCTGCCGGCACTTCGACGGTACGCGGCGGAGGCGCAACCGTGCGGACCGGCGCCGACACCGGGATGTCCTGCTCCGCCGGGGCGGGCGGCGCGATGCGCGCGCGGTCGGATTCGGCGCGCGTGCTGCGGCGCGGAGTGACCGGCGTGCGCCGTGGCTGTTCGTAGACCTGCGCCGGCGGCCCTTCCATCGGCGGAGGCATCATCTGCGCCGCCGAGGGCGCCACCTGCAGATTGTTCACCACCGTCTTTACGCCTTCGACCGAGGCGGCGTCGTTGGCCGCGGCCATGCGCTCCATCTCGCTGGAGACGGTGCCGGCAAGGGTGACCACTCCGTTATTGGAAGTGACCAGGATCTGTTTGGTGGGAACGTTGGCGTCGGACTGGATCCTGGACAGCACCTCGCCCGCGATCTGCGCGTCATTGCGCGCTCGCGAGCAGCCGACGAGGGTCCCGGCCAGCAGCACGGCGATGGCTACGTATGTCCAGCGTTTCGAGCTCATAGGTGGCTCCTCACTCCTCCGATATGACCTGGTCGGATACAGGGTTAGATGCAGAGCTGCGGTTGCCGACTGCCTGCGTTTCCCCCAGCCTTTGGCCAGAGCATTGTTCTAACCCTAGAACGGGGAAGGAGTTGCGCTTTGCGCAGAAAAAAGCGGCACCGGCCTGGTTACCTTCGAGAGCTTGGGAGAGGCGGGCGCATGTGATAGAAATCCAGCACCTAAAGTCCCGGCAGCATGCGCCGGGCGGGAGAGATGAGCATCCGAGTCGAGCGCAGCGAATTCGATGAGAACGGACGCTGCCAGTATCACGTCCTGCTGAAGCCGCACGCCACCCGCGACGATGTCCAGGTGCAGATGCGCGTGCCGGTGGAGGTGGCGGTGTCGGTGTCGGAGACCGGGGAACTGGCGGACCTGACCTTCATCGTCCCGAAGAAGTTCCGCAATGACGACGCCCTGTCGTATGTGAAGAGCCAGAAGGTCGCAAACTACGTCGACCCGCGGGTGTTCATCGCTTTCCCCGGCATGAATGGCGATTCGGTGATGTCCACCGCCGGAAACCTGGAGTTCGACGCCGCCGGGCGCATCGTGGGCGTGGACATCCAATAGCAATTAGCCGTTGGCCATTAGCTCTTAGCCAAAGCGGATTCGGCTAGCTTCTTGCGGTGGCGAGAAAACCGGAGCTCTGGGCCTCGGAGCGGGCGCGCTGCACGTCCTTCACGTCGCCCATCACGATCACCACCATCCCGGCCAGCACGTGGTAGTTGTCCGGAGGGTTGGGCAGGAAGGAACCGTCGGCGAGCTTCACCGCCAGGGGCAGCAGATTGAACTTCCCGCGCAGCGCAAGCTTCTCCAGGGGCTGCCCGGCCCAGGCCGAGCTGGCGGGCAGCTCGATCTCCTCGATGCGCAGGGTGCGGGACTGCTCGCGCAGCATGATGTCGAGGAACCCGACCACGTGCGGGCGCATGACCTCGCTGGCCATGCGCAGGCCGCCGATGCGGTTGGGGGAGACGGTGGAGTTGGCGCCGGCCTTCATCAGCCGGTCGGAGAACTTGGGATCGGTGCAGCGGGCCACGATGCGCACGCTGGGGTTCTTCTGCCGGACCACCACGGTGATGACCAGGTTGTCCTTGTCGGCAGCGAGGCCGGCGATCACGCCGCGGGCGCGCTCCACTCCGGCGGTGTCCAGCGTCTCTTCGTCGGTGGCGTCGCCCACCAGGTAGGGAAGCTCGCGGTAGACCTCGGGAGCATGCTCCAGGAAGCGCTTGACGGTCTCGCCGTCGTGCTCGATGACCACGAAGGGCGTGCCGGTCTTGTGCAGTTCCTCGACGGCGTGGCGGCCGGTGTCGCCCAGCCCGCAGACCACGTAGTGGTCTTTGAGTGCCTCAATGCGTTTCTGCATCTTGCGCCTCGCGAAGATGTTGG
Organism: uncultured Terriglobales bacterium; assembly: GCA_964439635.1. Classification (GTDB taxonomy): domain Bacteria; phylum Acidobacteriota; class Terriglobia; order Terriglobales; family Acidobacteriaceae; genus CAYTPH01. The sequence continues at coordinate 9,496 of CAYTPH010000035.1, read as the reverse complement.
TGAGCTCCCCTTCGACCAGGAAGGCGGTCACGACCGAGAAGACGTACACCGTCAGCATGACCCCGATCATCACGATGAGGATGTTGAAGGTGCGAAGGGTGGGGTTCTGGCTGGTGTCGATGATCTCGCCATAGCCGACGCCGGCGATGGTGATGACCGCCATGTAGATGGCGTCGAGGACGTTGACGTTGGGACCGCCCAGAAGGAGGTACCCCAGCACCGCGACCGCGGTGATGCTGACCAGGATGATCAAGGCGTAGAGAAGCCGTTGGCGGATGTCCATGGCAGTCGCGAACCCGCGCCCCAGGCGGCGCCGGGCTGGTCGTCTCCGGTGGGGGAAAGCGCGCGGATTGTACCACAGCCGCCGCTCCGGCTTTGCGCTACAATGCAGCCGCCATGCTCACCGCGTTCATCCTCGCCGGCGGCAAGAGCACCCGCATGGGGACCGACAAGGCCTTCGTGGAATTCGAGGGCGAGACCCTGCTGGCGCACGCCCTGCTGAAGGCGAAGACCGTGGCCACGCAGGTGCGCATCGTGGGGCCACGGGAGAAGTTCGAGCTCTACGGGCCGGTGATCGAGGACGTGTTCCCGGAGCGGGGGCCGCTGGGCGGGATCCACGCTGCCCTGGAGACCACTCCCACCGACCTGAACCTGGTGCTGGCCGTGGACATGCCGTACGTGACCACCGACTTCCTGAAGTACCTGGCCGACCAGGCGCGCGCCACCGACGCGCTGGTCACGCTGCCGCGGGCCGACGGACAGTGGCAGCCGCTCTGCGCGGTGTACCGCCGGGCTTTCCTGGAGCTGGTCCAGCCGGCGCTGGAGGCCGGACGCAACCGCATCGATGCGCTGTTCCAGCCGGAGGTCCTGCGGGTGATCGACGAGACCGAGTTGACCGAGGGCGACTTCGACGCGGCCATGTTCCACAACCTGAACCGGCCCGAGGACGTAGTCCGCAGCCGCCGAGCGGTTTCATGACCCACGCCAAGGACCAGGTAGAAGTCCGTCCCTACATCGAGTTCCGCGACGTCTCCAAAGCGTTCGGCGAGAACAAGGTGTTGGACCACGTGAGCTTCGACGTCAATCCCGGCGAGACGGTCTGCATCCTGGGGCGCTCGGGCGTGGGCAAGTCGGTCTCGCTCCACAACATCATGGGATTCCTGAAACCGGATGCCGGGCGGATCATCGTCGCCGAAGAGGACATCACCGACTATCCCGAGGAAGAGCTGGAGCGCATCCGCAAGAAGGTCACCATGGTCTTCCAGAACGGGGCGCTGTTCGATTCCCTGACTGTAGGCGAGAACGTCGCCTTCCCGCTGCGCGAGCGCCGCGACCTGGACGAGGAGCAGATCTACCAGGTGGTGGACGGCCTGCTGGAGATGGTGGGAGTGAAGGAGATGCGCGACCTGCTGCCCTCGGAGCTGTCCACCGGGATGAAGCGCTCGGTGGCCATCGCGCGCGCCCTGTCGGCCCAGCCGGAGTGCATCCTCTACGACGAGCCCACGACGATGGTGGACCCGTTAATGGCGCAGCTTCTGGGAGATCTGATCAAAAAGCTCAAGTTCCAGTTGAAGCTGACCTCGATCGTGGTGACGCACGACATGCGTCTGGCGAAGAAGCTGGCCGACCGGGTGGTCTTCCTGCACGAGGCCAAGGTGGCGTTCTTCGGGCCGCACAAGGAGATGGAGCGCAGCCAGAACCCCATCGTGCAGCAGTTCCTGAAACTGGACGCGCTCATCCTGCCGGGGCAGGAGCCGCCGGGGTACGGAGCGGAAGTCCGGAGCGGGTGAAAGGCATGCATGCCGGTTGGATCCCGCGGAGTTGGATGGTCTCTCGATTGGCGGCGCGCGTCTATGGCACGGCTGCGGGAGCGTGCCTCCTTCTGCTCGTACTCATCGTCTTTCCGCTGCAAGACGGTGCCTTCCTGGATGAGTTGCTGGGGCCGGTCGGGCCACTGCTGGTGTACGCCGGGATCCTGGGAGCGGGCACAATAGAAGTGGGGATGGCTTACTTCTGGTTCTTCCTGGATCTCTCCAGCGAATGGAAGAAGGCGCTATGGTTCGTGGCTCTGTGCGTTTTTCCATTCGGGCCCCTTCTCTATTACTGGTTCGTCTATCGGCGCGAGGTCGCTCGCCTTCTTGCGCAGACCGACGCGCAGGTGATGTCGGCACAGGGCTGACTAAGGCACCCACTCAGTCTGGTAATGTTGTGAGCGCTGGTCGAAGCGCGAGAGCAGCTTGCGCGCCTCCTCCGGCACCACCGCGACCTCGTAGTCCTCGCCGGCGAACTGGCGGATGGGATCCAGCGAGTCCCACAGCGTGATGGTAATGAACTCGCATTCGACTGGCCCGTCCTTGCGCATCAAGTAGGTGCCGCGGTAGCCGGCCACGCGGTGGATGCCGGGCAGGATCTTCGAGGTCAGTAGGTGGTGGTAGGCGTCAGCGTTCGCCGGCGTGGTGTAGCCGTGCCAGATGCGCGCGATCACAGTTAGAACCCCTCCCGTACCAGGCGCTCGACGTCGATCTCGCTCGGGGCCTCGCCCTTCAGCATCTTCTCCGCATACTTGGCGATGATGTCCACTTCGATGTTGACGCCGTCGCCCGGCTTCAGCGACTTCAGATTGGTGGCGGTGAAGGTGTGGGGAATGATGGCGACCGTCACCTTGGCGCCTTCGATCTTGGCCACCGTCAGGCTGATGCCCTCGATGGAGATGGAGCCCTTGAAGACGATGTACTTGGCCAGGTCTCTGGGAACCTCGATGTAGAGCCAGAAGTCCTCGGTGCCGGGGATCTGCTCCAGGCCGAGGAAGCGGCCCACGCCGTCCACGTGCCCCTGGACGATGTGCCCGCCCATGCGCCCGCCGGCCTTCATGGGCAGCTCCAGGTTGACCTCGTGGCCGACCACGAGCCGGCCCAGCGAGGTGCGCGCCAGCGTCTCGGTGGCCAGGTCGAAGCCGATGGAGTCCTTCTTCAGGTCCACCGCGGTCAGGCAGACGCCGCTGACGGCGATGCTGTCGCCCTTCTTCATCTCTTTGATTAACTCGGTGGAGCGCACGGTCAGGCGGCGGGTGCCGCTGCCGTCGGAGATCCCCAGTACTTTTCCAACTTCCTCTATCAGTCCGGTAAACATGATTGCCCCTGTGTGCCTCGGTGTGCCACTGTGTCCTCTGTGGTTAGCTTTTATTCGTACGGGTCACGCAAATATCCCTCGACAGCAAAGTCTTCGCCGAAGCGGTGGAGTTCGATGCGCTTCACCTGGGCGGCCTCGCTGATGCGGCGGAAGCCGGCCCGGGTGGCGAAGGGCACCGAGCCGGTCCCCGCCAGGATCTTGGGCGCGTAATAAAGAAAGACTTTGTCCACGACGCCGGCGGCGAGCGCCGCCCAGTTGACCAGCGCGCCGCCCTCAATGAGCAGGGAAGTGATCTCCAGCTCGCCCAGGCGGGCGCAGATGCGCCGCAGGTCGGGACGGCCGTCGTTCACCGGCCCCAGCGGCACCTGCTCCACGCGGATGCCGCGCGCCTCCAGTTCCTTCTTTTTCTTCTCTTCCGCGAATGCGGAGAAGACCATCACGTCGTCCTTGGCGGTCTTCACCAGGCGCGATTCGAGGGGCAGGCGCAGGCGCGAATCGACGATGACGCGCAGCAGCGGGCGGCGGCGGGGCGCGCCGGTGCGGTCGGTGAGCCTCGGGTCGTCGGCGACGATGGTGCCGACGCCGACCATGATCGCGTCGTTCTGGTGGCGGAGCTGCTGCACGTGCGCGCGGGCCTCCTCGCTGGTGATCCAGCCGCCGGTGGCGCCGCCCACGCCCAGCGCCGAGGGATTGTCGGACTCGCCGGGCGGCGGCGCGATCTTGCCGTCGAGCGTCATCCCTGCTTTGAGCGTCACCAGCGGGGTGCGGGTGCGGATGAACTTGGCGAAGGCCTCGTTGAGCTTGCGGGCTTCGCTCTCCAGCACGCCGGTGGTGACCTCGATGCCCGCGGCGCGCAGTTTGTCGAATCCCTTGCCCGATACCTGTGGGTTGGGATCGCGCATGGCGCAGACCACGCGCTTCACGCCCGCGGCGATGACCGCGTCCACGCACGGCCCGGTGCGGCCGTGATGACAGCAGGGCTCCAGGTTCAGTACCAGCGTGCCGCCGCGCGCCTTCGGCCCAGCTTCTTCGAGGGCGAAAACTTCGGCGTGCTTCAGCCCGGCGTAGGTGTGGAATCCGCTGCCGACCTGGTTGCCGGCGGCGTCGAGCACGACCGCGCCGACCAGGGGGTTGGGCGAGGCCAGGGCGACACCCTTGGCCGCCAAGTCCAGCGCCTGGCGCATCCATTGTCCGTCTTGAGAGGCTTTACGCATTCTTGTAGAGACGTAGCTTGCTACGTCTCCTTCGCCGAGACGTTGCAAGCAACGTCTCTACTGTAACGCCGCCATCACAGCGGCGGCGGGTGGGACGCCAGCGCTACGAAAACAGCGAATCTACGAACTCCTTAGGGTCGAACGGGATCATGTCGCCGACCTTCTCGCCGATGCCGACGTAACGCACCGGCAGCCCCAGCTCACGCGAGATGGCCACCACCACGCCGCCCTTGGCGGTGCCGTCGAGCTTGGTGAGCACGATGCCGGTCACGCCCGCCGCCTTGGTGAACAGCCGCGCCTGCTGCAACCCGTTCTGTCCGGTGGTGGCGTCCATCACCAGCAGGACCTCGTGCGGGGCGCCGGGCACCAGCCGCTGGGCGGTGCGGTGCATCTTCGACAGCTCGTCCATCAGGCTGCTCTTGGTGTGCAGGCGCCCGGCGGTGTCCACCACGACGTAATCGGTGTTGCGCGACTTGGCGGCGGTCAACGCGTCGTAGAGCACGGCCGAGGGGTCGCCGCCGGGCTTGGTCTTGATGACTTCGGTGCCGGTGCGCTGGCCCCAGACCTCGAGCTGCTCGATGGCGGCGGCGCGGAACGTGTCGGCGGCGCACAGCAGCACCGTCTTGCCGTCGGCGCGGAACACCTGCGCCAGCTTGCCGATGGAGGTGGTCTTGCCGGTGCCGTTCACTCCCACCACCAGGATCACCTCGGGCGGCTGCTCCACCACCTTCACCGGCTGCGAGTTGGGCGCGGTCAGGATGGCCAGCAGCTCTTCCTTCAGCAGCCGCTTCAGCTCGGCAACGTCGCCGATCTGCTTGCGGTCGGCCTTGTCGCGCAGCTTGTTGAGGACCTCGTGGGTAGTGGCGGTGCCCAGGTCGGCGGCGATCAGCGTGGCTTCCAGCTCGTCGAGGGTGTTGCGGTCGATCTCCTTGTTGAAGGAGACGATGTCCTCGATGCGCTCGCTCAGGTTCTCGCGCGTCTTGGTGACCGCCTGCTTCATGCGGTCGAAGAAGCTGGGCTTCTGCTCGACACTTCCGAACAGCGTCTGGATCATGAGTGCCTTATGAGGGCCGCGAAGGCGCGGCAAAACATCAATTATAGCCGTCAGCCGTCAGGCATCAGGGGCCAGGGAAGGCAAAGCTCAACCGCGGCGGCCGGGCCACAAGGAAGGCGGGGAGCCTACTTGTCCAGGTAGTACTGCACCGTGGTGACCACGCGGACGGTCTTCATCAGGCTGCTATCGGCGTCACCGTAGCCCGGTTCACCCGGGTCGCTGGCCTCATCCGCGGGCAGGATTGAGAAAACGCCCTGATTGGCCTGGCGTATGGAGCCCACTCTAGCGCCGGAGTCGGCGGCGAAGCGGTCGGCGGCGGCGCGGGCGTTGCGCGTGGCCTCGGTGATCATATCGGGCTTGATGGCATTCAGCCCGGTGAACTTGTAGCTCAGCCCCTGGCCGGGCTGGCTGTTGAGGACGATGCCTTTCTGCAGCAGGAGCATGGTCTTCTGCGCCGCCGCAGCCACCTGGTCCACGCGTGCGGTTCGCACCGTGACCTCCTGCTCGACGATGTAGCGGTTCGGGGAGACGTTCCCGGTGCCGTACTCCTGCGCTTGCGTATCCACCACGCGAATGAGCCCGGTTTGGATTTCCTTGTCCTCGATGCCCTGCTGGCGAAGGAAATCGAGAACGGTGTTGCGGTTAGCTTCGCTCCGGGCATAGAGCGCGGAGAGATCGTTGCCCGCCAGCTTGTAGCTGATGGGCCAGATGGCGAGGTCCGACTTCACCTGCCGCTCGACCAGCCCTTTGACGGTGACGTAGCGGTCGGCCAGGCGCGTGGCCTTGATCTGCGAACCCAGCAGCCAGCCGCCGACGATCAGCCCGAGTGCGATGAAGACGCCGAGCGTTCCGGCCCCGCGGTTGAAGCCATTGGTGTCAGACATATGAGTGCGTGAACCCCCGAACGATGGCTGCCCTTAGTTTACTGCGGCAGAAGTATAGCCGGACGGCGCCGCACTAACTAAGGAGCCCGGCGGAGGGCGGCCGGGCTACAAAAGCGAAACGCGAACTGCGAATCGCGAGGCTTACGGCTGGGCGGCGTCGACGGCGGCAGCGGCGGCCTTGGCGGTGACCGCCTCGGCCTGTCCGGGCTGGACCGCGGCGGCGCGGCGCAGCTTCAGGTCGCCGCGCTCGAACACGGCGGTGAGCGCCTGCACCACCTTGGGGTCGAACTTGGTGTTGGCCAGCGAGTTGATGATGCGCACCACGTACTCCGGGTCCATGGCCGCCTGGTAGGGACGGTTGGTGGTCATGGCGTCGAAGGTATCGGCGACGGCGATGATGCGCGCCACCAGCGGGATGGCGTCGCCCTTCAGCCCGTAGGGGTAGCCGCGGCCGTCGAGCGACTCGTGGTGCAGCTCGATGCCGGGGATCATGTCCTTCAGCGCGGCGACTGGGCGCAGGATGGTGGCGCCCTTGGTGGTGTGGGTCTTCATGATCTCGAACTCGTCGGGGGTGAGGGCGCCGGGCTTCTTGAGGATGCGGTCCTCGATGCCGATCTTGCCCACGTCGTGCAGTTGCGCCGAGATCTGGATCTTCTCCACTTCCTGCGGCTGCAGCCCCAGCTCCTTGGCCAGCAGGACCGAGTACTTGGTGACGCGGTCGGAGTGGCCGCGGGTATAGGGGTCCTTTTCGTCGACCGCGCCCGCGAGCATCTGGATGGAGCCCATGAAGAGCTCGCGGTTTTCCTCCGCGGCGCGCTTCAGGTCCTGCACGAAGCGCTCCAGGTCGGAGGTCATGTGGTTGAAGGTTTCGGCCAGCTCGCCGATCTCGGTGCGGCTCTTCAGGTGGACGCGCTGGGAGAAGTCGCCGGTGGCGATGGCCCGGCTGGTGGCGGTGAGCACGTCGATGGGCCGGGTGATGCTGCGCGCCGAGAGCACGCTGATGACGATGCTCATGATGACCGCGATCAGCGCCCACAACTTGGCGGTGCGCTGCATCTCGAAGACGCCCTGGTAGGCGTCCGCCTGCTTCCTTTGCGCGATTACCGCCCAGCCCAGCGACTGCACCGGGCTGTAGGTGCCCAGCATGGGCACGTCTTCCTTGTCTTCCTTGACGGTGAACTCGGCCGTCTCCGCCAGCTGCGCTTTGCCGCCCTGCTCGACGAAGTTCTTGACGATGGCGAACTTGGTCATGTCCTGGCCGGTAGCGTAGGGGCCATTCAGGCCGGTGACCAGCCGTCCCTGGTGGTCCACGACGTAGGCCATCATGCCGCCCTGGCGGTTGGCCTCCTGCAGGCGGCGGGTGAGGAACTCCAGGTCCACGATGGCGGCGATCATGCCGACGAAGCGGTCCTGCACCAGCAGCGGAGTGCTGACCAGCATCACCGTGCGGTGCTCTTTGCCGCTGCCCAGGGAGAGGGCAGGGCCGGTGTAGTCGCGGTTGTCGCGGGAGGCGGCGAAGGCACGCTCCAGCTCGCGCTGCATGAAGACGTCGGGCGCGACGCGGCCGGCGGAGATACCCTTGGCATCAGTGTTCAACAGGGTGGCGTACACCAGGTCGTCGGAGGAAGAGACGAAGCGCTCCACCAGGGCGCGCAGCTCGGGCGCGGCCACGTGTTCGCCGGCCAGGTTGGCGCCGCTGGCGATCAGGATGGCCGACGATAGGTTGGCCAGCATGGCGCGGCGGGCGCTCTGCCGCAGCTCGATCTGATCGCTCATGGAACGCGTGACCGTGTTCTGCGCCAGCATCTCATTGGTTTTCAGGCGGTCGCGGTTGGTGGCGACCACCTTGTTGGCGTAGAAGTACAGAGGCACGACGCTGACCAGGATCAGCACCGCCAACATCAGGTGAAGGATGGAAACCCGGTTCGGGATACGCATTTCGTATGAAGTGAGGCGCATTGTACTCTGAAAATCCCGCCTGCCTGGGCAAAAAACCTGGCCCTGCAGTTACCTAAGTGCTTACCTGGCGGGCTTCTGCGTGTTCTTGAGCAGATGGGTCGGAGGGCAGGGAGGACTCACAAATCCGCCGCTTTGCCGGGCGGGTTCCCGATTCGGGACGACTATTCGCCGGTGTAGCGGCGGGTCATCAGCTCGCGGATGGCCTCGCGCGGCGGCTTGCCCGCGTGCAGGATGCAGTGCATCTGCTCGGTGATGGGCATCTCGACCTTCATCTTCTGGCCCAGCCCGCGGGCCGCGGCGGTGGTCAGCACGCCCTCGGCCACCATGCCCTTCATGCCGGCCATGATGTCGTCCAGGCGCCGGCCTTTGCCCAGCTCCACTCCCACGGTGCGGTTGCGCGAGAGGCCTCCGGTGCAGGTAAGCACCAGGTCGCCCATGCCGGCCAGTCCGGCCATGGTCAGCGGCTTGGCGCCGCAGGCCACGGCCAGCCGCGTCATCTCGGCCAGGCCGCGGGTGATGAGCGCGGCGATGGTGTTGTGGCCGAGCCCCAGGCCGTCGCAGACGCCGGCGGCGATAGCGATGACGTTCTTGAGGGAGCCGCCCAACTCCACCCCGACCACGTCGTCGTTGGTGTAGAGGCGGAAGCTGGGATCGCTGAACTCGTTCTGCACGCGGGCGGCGAGCTCGTGGTCGCGAGAGGCTATGGTCACCGCCGTGGGGTCACCCTTCGAAACCTCTTTCGCAAACGAGGGGCCGCTGAGTGCGCCGATGCGCGGCTGGAAACCGTCCTTGAGCACCTCGCCGATCACCTCGGTCATGCGCAGCAGGGAATCGTTCTCGATGCCCTTGGTGGCGCTGACGAACAGCATCTCCGGCCGCAGGTGCGGCTTCATGCCTCGGAAGAGGCGGCGGGTGTGGTGCGACGGCATGACGGAAACGACGATCTCCGCCCCGTCGAGCACTTCGGCGAAGCTGTTGGAGGCGCGGACGGCCTCGGGGATGGGCAGGCCGGCGAGAAAGAGGTCGTTGACGTGGCGCTGGTTGATGGAGTCGCAGACCTCGGGCTCGTAGGCCCACAGCCGCACCTGGTGCGTGCCCTTGCGGCCTAGGGCAATGGCAATAGCGGTGCCCCAGGCGCCGGCGCCGATGACCGCGATGCGGCTCACGCGCCCGACCTCTTGAGCTGGAACTTGTGTTCGGTCCCGGCCAGCAGCCGGCGGATGTTCTGATGGTGCTTAAGGATGATGAGGACCGCT
>CAYTPH010000034.1:0-15522 GCA_964439635.1 uncultured Terriglobales bacterium | reverse complement strand
CGACGGTGTCGGGCGTGAAGTTCTGTCCCGTGACCGTCACCGTCAGGTCAGTGCCTCCGCGGACGGCGCTGGGCGGCGTCAGCGCGTCCAGCACCGGCGTCGTCGAGGCGCCGCCGGCCAGCGTCCACAGCAACGCGTCGCCGTTAGCGACCGCGCCGGGGCGGTTGAAGCTGAACTGTGTGGCCGTGTTCGGCGCCGTCTGGATGCCGATGGTGGCATGGCTCCCGTTGTCGGCGAAGCTCCGCTCCCCTCCGAAGACCACGTCCGGATACAGGAACAGGATGTCCGGCTTGTTCTCGAAGAACACCGTCTGGAAGGTGACGCTCTGGCTGATGGGGTCGCCGCTGCTGCCGGTCAGCAGGTTGCGGAACTCTACCACCAGCTCGCGTTCCGGCTCCGCGCCCAGCACTTCCCAGAACACGTTGGACTGCGTGCCCACCTTGGCCATCAGGGGCATCCACAGCGGCGCCACCACGTTGTTGGCCAGGCCGCTGGGCAGCGGATCGTTGAAGAGGTCGGTCCAGGGCTGCCCCACGCTCAGCGTGCCGTCCGCTCCCACGAACACGCTCGGGAACAACGCTCCGCCGAACTGCAGCGGGAACGGCGGGGTGATCGCCTTGGTCTCGAAGGGCTTCAGCGACAGGTCCACGGTGGTGCCGGTGATCACTCGCGCCGTCTCCGTGCTGGCGGCGAATTGATAGCCCGTAAGGACGTACACGTTGGCATCGTCCCCGTTGGGGAACCCGAGGGTGTAAGTCCCCAGCCCCGGGGGCGCCCACTCCGCCGAGTACACGCCGTCGCCGGCGAACTCGTCGGGCGCCACGCCGTCGTCTTTCAAGTCGAGGGTGAGGCCGCCGGGGTTCACCGTCACCTGCGCTGTCCCGTTGGGGGCGCCGCAGCGAATGTGCAGCATCTCCAGCCGGATGACGGTGCCCGGATCCACGGTGGCGCCGCTGGCCGCCGGCCGCACCCGTTCCTGAAGCACGGTGTCGGTGCAGGTCATGGAGCCGTACACGTTCAGCGTCCGCTGCGACACCGTCTTGGCGGCTTCCACCGAAGGCGTTCCCCCGGTCAGGATCAGGTTCCTGAGCTCGTACCAGGTGAGGGCCGGGTTCCAGGCCTTCAGCAGCGCCACCGAGCCGGCCACGTGCGGCGTCGCCATCGAGGTCCCGCTGAAGCTGGCGTAGCCGCTGGGGTCGCGCGACGGGATGACCGTGCTCAGTACCCGCACCCCCGGGGCCGCCAGGTGCACCGAATGCCGTCCGAAGTTCGAGAACCAGGCCAGCTTGCCGAGCTCGTCCACCGCCGCCACCGAGATCACGTTGGGCAGGTCGGTGGTGGAGACGGTGAAGGTCGGGTTGGCCAGGTCGTTGTCGCCGGCATTGTTGGTGGCCGCGACGATGAACAGGATGCCTTTGTCCATGTGCAGCCGGACGGCGTCGCGCAGCGTGGCGCTCACCGCCAGCACCACCTTGAACATGGTGCTGCCCCAGCTGTTGTTGGTGGCCACGAGGTTCACTCCACGGTCCTTCAGGTCGGCCAGGTAGTCCATGCAGGTGAGGGCGTCGGAGAGCAGCCCGCTGCCGCTGGGCCCCAGGAACTTGCAGGCGATCAGCCGCGTGTTCCAGCCCACTCCGGCGACGCCCACGCCGTTGTTGCCTGCGCCGGCGATGGTGCCCGCCACGTGCGTGCCGTGGGAGTGGTCGTCCATGGGGTTGGAGTCGTCGTTGTAGGAATCGATGCCGTAGCAATCGTCGGCGTAGCCGTTGCCGTCGTCGTCTACCCCATCGGCGTCGCAGTCGGCGGTGTTGCGGTACATGTTGGGCGCCAGGTCGGGATGGGTGTAGTCGATGCCGGTGTCGATCACCGCCACCACCACGTCGGAGCTGCCGGTGGTGATGTCCCAGGCCTGCTCCGCCCCGATCGCCCGCAGGCCCCACAGCGACGGGTACAGCGGATCGTTGGGCGTGGCCTGGATCTCCACGATGTAGTTGGGCTCGGCATAGAGCACGTTCGGGTCCTGGCGATACTCGCGGATGGCCTCCTGCACCTTCTTCCCCGCCGGTAGCTTTACCCGCTGCACGCCCGAGAGCTGGCGGCAGGAGCGCAGCACGCGCCCGCCCCGCTGGGCGTGCGCCCGGCTCATCTTGCTCGCCGGCGTGGCGGCGCGGAAGCGCACCAGCAGTTCGCCGTCGGCGTAGCGCGGCGTGGTCACTTGCGACAGGGCCGTCCCTGAAAGCACAACGACCAGCAGGAAGAAAGCCGGGATTCTGCTCCGTTTCATGGCGCCCGATTGTGAGTTGCCGGCAACCATCCTGCTGTGACTCTTGATATTTCCGCTAGTGACACCTGTCACATTTGGGACGAGCGTACAGGCGGGCGCCGTTGAAAAGGTAGGAGCGGTTCGGTTGATTCGGTCGCGGCAGGGGTTCTGGCGGAGAGGAAGGGATTCGAACCCTTGATACAGGTGTTAGCCCGTATAACGGTTTAGCAAACCGCCGCCTTCAGCCACTCGGCCACCTCTCCGTGAGGGGGATTCGCAGGCGGGACTCACCCATTATAGCGGAGGAGTGAGCGGTAGCGCCCAGAGGATGTCGGAATCGCAAGCCTCAGCGGGCGGCAGCCTCGCGGCGGAGGATCGTCCCCTCGGGGTCGAGCAGCAGCCCGACGGCGCCCGCGGGAACGGCGATACGGAACTGCGTCTCCTCGCCCTCGGCGAAGATGCGGCTAACGAATTCCCGGCGCGGGCCGACCTGGGCGAAGAGCGGGACCGAGGTGACCAGGTCGCGGGGCGCTTCCGTCTGCCGCAGCGTGCCCGTCGCCACCGTGCGGCCGCCCCGCTCGGCGATGCGGACATCCTGGAGTTCGAAGCGCGGCACCGCGGTCCCGTTCACCCAGCCTTCGAAGAACCAGTCCAGCGACTTCTTGTCTTCAAAGTAGAGGGCACGAGGCAGCACGGCCTCGAAGGCCCGTTGCAGGTCGGCGGTGGAGATCTCGCCGCCGGCGTGGGGTTCGACCAGGTTGCGCAGCGCGGTATAGAAGAGGGCGTCGGGATCGCGGCGTACGCGCCCGGGAGTGCCGGCAGCATCGCGCAGCATGGAGCGCAGCATGTGCAGCAGCCAGGTGCCGCGACCGTAGAGCACCGCGTCGTAGGCGGCGGGGGCCTTCGAGGAGGCCAGCCGCGGCCCCAGCACCACCGGACCGGCCTCCAGCGTCCGCACGCCGTGCTCGTTCTTCTCCAGCAGGACCTCGCGGTAGCGCGCCAACAGGGCGGCGCGGTCGTCCGGGTGCTCGGGCTCGAGCGCCAGCAGGGCGGTGTAGTTGGCCAGGGCCTCGACCACCCACTGGTCGCGGTAGGTGCGCGGGGAGACGGTGTCGCCCCACCACTGGTGCGCGACCTCGTGCGCCAGCATCACTCGGCTGTACAAGCGCTCCTCGATGGGAGTGGGCCGCAGGGTCTGCCGCTCGCCCGGGGAGAGGAAGACGTAGCTCGACAGGAAGACCAGCCCAGGCCAGCCGTGGCTGGAGCGGCCGGGCATCTGGGTCAGGGCCAGCGACCGGAATGGAAGCGGCCCGATGCGCGGGTGCAGGAACTCGAGGACCTCGGCGGAAGCCTGCGCCACGCGTTCCAGATGCGAAGCCGGCTGCGGACGCAAGGAGGGCATGGGACGCCGTCCGGTGCGGGCGGAAGGACGCGCCTCGCGCGGGGGAGGCGCCGCCCCACCCTGCCGCGAGCCTGGGAAGGCGCTTTCCATGCCTTCGGCCGCGAAGGCCTCGACGGTCACCTCTCCCGCTTGCAGCTTGGTGCTCTTGTAGCGGCCGAGGTTGAACCCGGCCACGGGCACCGGCTGCTCGGAGACCCAGCGCGTGACCTTCTGCTCCCCGGTGATCTCCTCCGACATCCGCTCGCCAGTGGCGACCAGCGTGAGGTCGGCGGGATGCCGGAACTGCAGGTCGAAGCGAGCCATGGCCGGGCCGAGATTGGGGTACCAGGTGCCGCGCGAGCCCACGTACATGAGACCGCCGCCGGCATCGGAGAGTGCGGCCCCGCTGTAGGTGAAGCGCAGTTCGTGGGTGCTGCCCGCGCGCAACGGCTGCGGGAGGATGACCGCGACCAGGTCGTTGCCGCGGCGCTCGAGTTCGCTGCCGCGCAGGGCCTCGTTCTGGATGAAGTCCACGGGCGCGCCGTCGAAAGCCGCGGCGGAGACCGCCAGGTTGCGCGAGAGTTCGAGGATGAGCACGCGGTCGCCGCCCTGCTCGACCGCCGTGGTGAGCGCTGCCTGGCAGCGCAGCTCGGTGGGCGGCACGATCTCGCTCACGATCTGGAACCTGGGGATGCGGACCTTATCTGCGGCGTCCGCCGGCCCCTCTCCCGCCTGCTGCAACTTGCGCGCGGTACGCATGGGGAAGCTGGCCCAGACGTCGTAGAACTGCGTCTGCCCGGCATGGTTCACCTGGCCGAGCCAGATCTGCTCGGGGGAACGGGTGTCGAGGCGGAGGTCGAAGGTGCCGACGCGCGAGCCACCCAGGCGGGCGCGGAAGTAGCGCATGGGCACGGCGGAGCGGTCGCGGGTAAAGGCGACCAGCAGGGGAAGCGCGTCGCCCTCGGCCAGGCTGCGCACGGCCGGACCCCAGCGCTCCAGGAAGCGCGCCGGCTCCTCCGGCTCGCGCAGCCGGTCCTGCAGGCGGGCGGGAAGGTCGTCGGTGAAGCGGAAGAAGGCGGTGGTGAAGCGCTCTTCCAAGACAGCCGCGCCGGTATGCATGGCCAGCGAGGTGCGCTCGACGTTGTCGGGCGGCACCAGCAGGACGTCCGCCTCGCCCTCGAAGAAGGCGCCGGTGACGCGGCCGTCCACGGCGCGGGTGAAGGCGATGGTGCCGTCCACCAGGGTGATGTGGATGTCCTCGAGGTCGAAGCCGGCTTCCCGCACCCGGTACACCTCCTGCGGGTCGAGTTCGGCGGAGCGCAGGGCGCGGTACAGGTCGAGCGGCGCGGTCTGGGCGAGAGCGGTCGCGGTAAGGAGCAGAAAGAGTGCGAGGCGGAGCATCGGGGGAAGTATAGGAGTGCAAGGGGAAAGATGAAACCGCAGAGAGCGCAGAGACGGAGCGCGGAGGACGCAGAGAAAACCAAGGCCACGGATCTGCGCGCTACGGTGAGGTGCGGGCGGGGCGCCCGCACGACAGCCGGCGAGGCGCCGGCGCTACACAGACCCGGCTGGGGCAGCACGAAAGTAACGGGCGCGGCCCTCGCGGGCAGCAGCTCTGCTTGATAGAATGCGCCCACCGTGCGCATTCCAGCCCTCATCCTGGCGGTCACCCTCGCCCTGACTCCGGCCCTGGCGGACGTCATCCGGCTGAAGAACGGGCGCACCATCTACGCCGAGCGCGTCCGCGACACCGGCAGCAAGATCGAGTACGAGATCGGCGACAACACCTTCGCTATCTCCAAGGCGTCGGTGGAGCGGGTGGACGGCGGAGGCATGGCGCCGCCGCGGCGGGAGGAGATCCCGGTGGAGCCCTCGCAGCCGGTCAAGCACGCCCAGGAGATGGCGGGGAAGATCATCCGCGACGGCAAGGTCGACCTGGAAGCGCTGGCCGCCGCCGAGCAGCAGGGCGATCCCGAGGTGTCGGCGGCGGCGTACTTCGCCGCCGGCAAGCACGAGCAGCGCCACGGGAACCCGGAGAAGGCGCGCATGTACCTGCAGCGCGCCCTGGGCTTCGTCCCGGAGAGCGGGGTCATGCTGGAGCACTTCGTGACCGTGCTGCTGGAGATGCACCGCTACGCCGATGCCGTGCCTTATGCCCAGCAGGCCACCCGCATCGCGCCCCACTCGCCCGACGCCTTCGCTCTGCTGGGCTACGCGCTGTTCTATTCCGAGCGGACCAAGGAGGCCATCCAGGCGTGGAAGCGGTCGCTGGCCATGCGGCCCGACAAGGACGTGGAGTTCCTGCTGAGCAAGGCGGAGCGCGAGTCCGCCGCCGAGGGCGACTACGGCGAGCTGCAGACCGGGCACTTCACCGTGCGCTACGAAGGCAAAGCCTCCCCGGCGTCGCTGCGGCGGGAGATCGTGGACACGCTGGAGGCGCACTTCGGCGAGCTGGTGCGCGCCTTCGGGCACTCGCCGCGGCAGAACATCATGGTCTCGCTCTACACCGAGCAGGCCTTCTTCGACGTGACCCAGGCGCAGGGCTGGAGCGCGGCGCAGAACGACGGCAAGCTGCGCATCCCCATCGAGGGGCTGAACGGCATGACCGGGGAGCTGTCGCGGGTGCTGAAGCACGAGCTGGCGCACTCCTTCATCTCGCAGATCACCCGCAACCGGGCGCCCGCCTGGCTGCACGAGGGCATCGCCCAGCTGGTGGAGGGGCAGAGCTCGGCGGGGCACGGCCGCCTGCTGGCCCGCCTGTTCAACCAGCAGAAGAACATCCCCCTGGCCATGCTGGAAGGGACGTTCGCCGGGTTCGACACGGAGATGGCCATGGTGGCCTATGCCGAGGCGCTGGGCGCCGCCGAGTACGTGGAACGCACCTACGGCATGAGCGACCTGGTGCGCATCCTGCAGCGCATCGGGGAGGGCGCCTCCACCGAGGCGGCCCTGCGGGCGGTGGTCAAGTCCGGCTACAAGGACTTCGAGCAGGACGTGGGCCGCTACCTGAAGCAGACCTACGGCGAGTAAGCGCCCTTCCGGATCGCGGCCTGAAATCCGAAATCTTCCATCTGAAATTGTGGTATGTTCCTCCTCCCCCTGGCCACTTCCCATGAAGCTGCTGTTTCACCGCTCGGCGCCGCAGAAGGAGCTGCGTAACCCGCGGCCGGCGCTTATCCCCGACCTGGAGTATTCCTCGATCGCGGCCCATTACCGCGCAGCGCGCGTGGGCGGCGACTTCTTCGACTTCTCGCTCGCACCCTCCGGCCGCCTGCTGTTCCTGCTGGCCGACATCGCCGGACGCCGCGACCAGGCGCTGGACATCGCCGCCGCCATGCAGTCCACCTTCCACGAGGACATCCAGAAGCGGTTCGCGTCGCCCGACGCGAACGACAACGAGGAGCTCACCCATCTGCTGATCGAGCTGAACCGGGCGCTGCTGAAGGCGGCCGGCGGGGTGCGGGCCGCTCCCGCCTTTCTGGGCTGCTACGACGAGCGCTTCGGCACCCTGGTGTACATCAACGCCGGACATCCCCCGGCGCTGCTGCGCGACAGCCACGGCATCACCCGCCTGGAGCCGAACGGCTTCCCCATGGGCCTGTTCTCGCACGCCACCCACGACGCGCAACTCACCGTGCTGGCGCCGGGGGCGGCGCTGGTGGTGGCCTCCAAGGGGCTGCTGGAGGTGCGCTCGCGGCGCAAGGAGTTCGGCTTCGAGCGGCTGGAGGCGGCCCTGGCCGGCACCACGGTAAAGGACGCCACCAGCCTCTGCGGCGCCGTGCTGACCGCCGTGGAAGCGTTCCTGCAGAAGCCGTCGCGCAAGGAGAGCGAACCGATCTCTGAGAACGACGCCACGGTTCTGGCGGTGGTGCGCCATGCCGCCGCGGCGGCGGCACGGGCGTAACCTGTTCCGCAGGAGCTTCTGGTGCTAGCATTCTGCTGCTTACCTTCCACCCACGCCTGAGTTCCAGCCGGCCTTCGGCCCGGAGGTGCTTTGTGAAAAAGAAACTCCTCATCGTCGCCGGGATCATACTTGCCGTCCTGCTGGTGGCGGCAATCGCACTGCCCCTGCTGGTGAATGCCGACCGCTTCCGCCCCATGGTGCAGGCGGAGATGAAGTCGGCGCTGGGCCGCGAGGTGACCATCGGCAAGCTGCAACTGTCGCTGCTGGCCGGCGGAGTCACCGCCGAGGAACTGGCCATCGCCGACGATCCCGCCTTCAGCAAGTCCGCGTTCGTCAAGGCCAAGTCGCTGGACGTCGGGGTGGAGCTGATGCCCCTCATCTTCTCCCGCAGCCTGCGGGTGCGGACCATCACCCTGAACCAGCCCGAGGTCTCGCTGCTTCGCAACAGCGCCGGCAAATGGAACTTCTCCACGCTGGGAACCAAGGAGAAGGCCAAGCCTGCAGCCGGAAGCAGCCAGGCGGATTTCACCATCGGAGAACAGAAAGAGCGGGACGGGCGGGTGAACGTGGGCACGCGCGGCAGGCAATTCACTTACGAGGAGGTGAACCTGACGGTCAGCAACGTCGCCTTCGGGCAGAAGATGCCCCTGGAGGTCACCGCCAAGACGCCCGGCGGCGGCAAGGTGAGCGTGGAAGGCACCGCCGGCCCGCTGGACCGCGCAGACGCCTCTTCGACCCCGCTCAACGCGCAGATCAAGGTCGAGCATCTGGACCTGGCCAGCACCGGATTCGTGGATCCCTCGTCGGGCATCGCGGGCGTGCTGGACTACGAGGGAAAGATCAACTCCGACGGCGGCAAGGGCCGCAGCGAGGGCAAGGCGGAGGTGAGTGGCCTGAAGGTGGTGCGCAGCGGCGCGCCCGCCAAGCAGAAGGTCGCGCTGCAGTACGCCTCCGAGTTCGACTACGCGCGCAAGGCCGGCACGCTTACCCGCGGCGACATCCGCACCGGCAACAGCACCGCCAAGCTGTCGGGGAACTTCGATACCCGCGGCGAGACCCCGGTGGTGCACATGAAGCTGGTCGGCAACAAGCTGCCGGTCAACGACGTGAGCGGCTTGCTGCCGGCGTTCGGGGTGGTGCTGCCCAGCGGGGCCACACTGGAGGGCGGCACGGTGGACGCGAACCTGTCGCTGGACGGACCCATCGACCGCCTGGTCACCAGCGGGCCGCTGACCGTCAACAACACCCGCCTGGCCGGCTATGACCTGGGTTCGAAGATGAGCGCCCTGTCCGCCCTGGCCGGCATCAAGACCGGTTCGCAGACCGACATCCAGCTGCTCAGCTCCAACCTGCGCGTGGCGCCGGAAGGTATCCGGGCCGAGAACATGAACCTGATCGTCCCCACCATCGGCACCATAACCGGCAACGGCACCATCGGGGCGAACAATGCTCTCAATTTCCGGATGAACGCCAAGCTGAGCCAACAGAGCCTGCTGGGCGGAGTCAGCGCGCTGACGAGCTTCGGGCAGTCAAAAGGATCGGTGCCGTTCATGATCCAGGGAACGACCTCGAACCCGGTCTTTATCCCCGATATGGCCGGGGCCGTGGGCCAGACGGTCACCGCGCCCGCCGAAGGGCTGGGCGGCGTGCTGGGCGGATTCTTCGGGAAGAAGAAACCGAACTAGGTCCGTTCAAGGATGGCGGCGAAGAACCCGTCGCAGGGATGCACCCCGGGAAGGGTGCGCAGGAACTCGCCCGCCAGGAGCGGCTCGGGATTCGGCCAGGCCAGCAGGCCTTCTTCCTTCAGCCGCAGCAGCTCGCTGCGGCAGGGGACAACGCGGATGCCGGATGCGCCGGCCAGCACCTCGCGCACCACCTCCAGGTTCTCCTCCGGTTCCAGTGAACAACTCGAATAGACCAGGCGCCCGCCGGGGACGAGTTGCGCGAGCATCGAGCGGAGGATGGCGGCTTGGCGGGCATGAAGTTCGGGCAGGTCGGCGGGGCGCAGACGCCACTTGATCTCCGGATTCCGCGCCAGCGTGCCTGTGCCGGAACAAGGCACGTCGGCCAGCACCCGGTCGAAGCGGCCGCGGATGGGAAGCTGGGTGGCGTCGGCGGCGATGACGCACACGTTCGCGGCCCGCACCAGGCGCCGCATCAGGCGCGCGCGGTGCGGGTGCAGCTCGGCGGCGATCACCAGGGAGTCCGGGTTGCGCTCCGCTATCGCCGAGGTCTTGCCGCCGGGGGCCGCGCAGGCATCCAGCAGGAGCGTCCCGCGCCCGACCAGGGCGGCGACCAGCTGCGAGGCTTCGTCCTGGATATAGGCGCGGCTTTCGCGCACGGCGGCGCTGCCCGCGATGTCGCCGGAGATCACCCGGCGGGCGCGGCTCAGGAGCGCCCCGGGCGCAAGCTCGATCCCAGCGGCGCGAAGCTCCTCTTCGACCGCGGGACTGGAAAGACGGAGGGCGGCCGTCGGCACTCGCTGGCCGTGTTCGCAGATGGCGCGCGCCTTTTCCTCGCCGAAGTGCTCCAGCCAGCGCGTCACCAGCCACTCGGGATGGGCGAACTCCGCCGCCAGCCGGGCTGCGGGCGAGTGCGGGAGCTGACCCGAGGAAGCGCGGCCGAGTTTTCGCAGCACGGCGTTCACCAGGCCCGCGGCGCTGGTCTTCTTCGCCCGCTTCACCAACTCGACGCTCTCCCCCACGGCGGCGTGCGCCGGCACACGCTCCAGGAAGAGCTTCTGGTACGCCCCCAGGCGGAGCGCCACCAGCACCGCCGGGTCAAGTTTGGGAAAAGGAGTGAAGGACAGCGGGGCGATGGCCGCGTCCAGGCGTGACTGCCAGCGCAAGACTCCCATCACCAGCTCGGTGGCCAGGCCCCGGTCCGCCGCCGATAACGGCTCCATGCGCTCGGAGTGCAGGAGTTCGGCCGCATAGGCTCCATCGTGCACGCGCAGGAGGATGTCGAAGGCCGCGGTGCGCGCAGGTGAGATCTTCGGCTTGGAGGGAGCGGGCAAGTTACGCCGAGCTGGCGCCGGACAAATGTCCCAGCATCTCGCCGGTCTGGATGTGGTAGCCGTGCAGGAAGTCGGCCGCGGCCATGCGCTTCTTGCCTTCGAGCTGGACCTCCAGGAGTTCCAGCACGGTACCGTGGCCGCAGGCGACGTACAGGCGTGCCCCCAGCGGCATGAGCGTGCCCGGCGGCAGGTGGGGGACGTCCTGCGCGGGACGCACCGCATGCAGCAGCAACTGCTTGCCTCGAAAGCTGCTGAACGCCCCCGGCCAGGGCTGGAAGCCGCGCTGCCGGTTGTGGATCTCAGCCGCCGTGCGCGAGAAATCCACCAGCCCGTCCTCCTTCTTGAGGATGGGCGCGAGCGTCGCCTGCGAGTGGTCCTGGAGAGTGGGACGGAGGGTGCCGGCGTCGAGGCCGCGAAGCGTCTGCACCATCAGCAGCGCCCCCATGGCCGCCAGGCGCGGCGCCAGTGTGACCGCGGTGTCCTCCGCGGCGATGGGCAGCTGCTCCTGCATGAGGATGTCGCCGGTGTCGAGACCCTGGTCCAGGCGCATGGTGGTGACGCCGGTGGTGTGCTCGCCGCGGGCGATGGCCCACTGGATGGGCGCGGCGCCACGGTACTTGGGCAGCAGCGATGCGTGCACGTTGAGATTGCCGAGCGGGGGCAGCGTCAGCATCCAGTCCGGTACCAGGCGGCCGTAGCCGACGACCACGATGGCCCGCGGCCGGACTTCCTCCAGGCGAGCGCGGAATGCCTGGTTGTTCTTGATCGTCTCCGGCTGGGCGACAGGGATGCCCGCCTCCAGCGCCGCCTGCTTCACCGGCGGGACAGCGATTCCCTGCCCGCGTCCGCTGGGCCGGTCCGGCTGGGTCACCACCAGGCGGATGTGCAGGCCCGCGTCCAGCAGCGCGCGCAGCGTCGGGACGGCGAATTGCGGGGTGCCGCAGAACACCAGGTCCATGGAGTCATGGTGCGGCCGTGCGGGCGGCCGCACCCTCCCCCAGAGTCTACTACCTGGCCGCGGGCATCACGTTCAGAAGGTCCAGCTTGGTGCCGTTCTCGAGGACGATGTTCTTGGTCCTGGCGCGCAGCGCGCTGCCCAGCTGCGGGTCGGGCTTGAGCTCCACGTCCATGAGGGCCATGGAGTAGCCCCCGCCCTGCACCCTCATGCCGCCCGCATTGGTGCTCGGGTAGTCTTCCATGGGGTTTCCCGCGGCCCCCAAACGCCGCGCCGGCTCGAAATTGCCCGCGATGATGGCGTTCATCGGCATGGTGCCGTTGGGCGTCTCCGCCGCCGTGACCACCACCGCCAGCACCGCCTCCTGGCCGGTCTTCTTGTCGTGGGGCTGCGCCGCCGTGACTTTGCCGGTCAGCCGGCTCTTCTTGGGGATGAGCACCGTGCCGTCGGCGGCCTTCACGTCGTCCACCACCTCGAGCCTTACTTCGTCTCCCACCCTGGCCTTCTTCGACTCCACGTCCTTCTTCACCTCGGCGCGGACTTTCGCCTGGTCGGCGAGGACTTGCCCGCCAGCCGCGGCCTGCGCCAGGACCAGCGCCGAGCACAGCATGACTATGAGTACGATGTTCGCTTTCATTTCCATTCTCCTGCCCGCATGAGCTTGCGGATCTTGCGTTTCATCAGGTCGCGCTTGAGCGCGCTGATGTGGCTGATATATAGACGGCCGTTCAAGTGATCCGTTTCGTGCTGGAAGGCACGCGCCAGCAGGTCCTCGCCGGTGGTCTCGAAGAACTTGCCTTCCAGGTCCTGCGCCCGCACGGTCACCCGCCGGGCACGCGTCACCTGCTCGCGGAACTCGGGGATGGAGAGGCAGCCCTCGCTGGAGGTCTGCTTGCCCTCTTTGTGCACGATCTCGGGGTTGACCAGCACGAGTTTGGCCTTGGGGTCTTCCTTGAAGGTGACGTCCACCACCGCCAGGCGCTTGGCGATCCCGATCTGGGGCGCCGCCAGGCCCACGCCGTGCGCCGCGTACATGCTCTCGAACATGTCGGCCACCAGCTTCCGCAGCTCCTCGCCGAACTCGGTGACCGGGGACGCAGCGGTCTCCAGCACCGGATCGCCGAACTTCACTATGGGGTAGATCATTCTGTTAGGTGCGAAGCGCTGCCCCCGAGTTGCACGGCAGCCGCTAACCCACTGCCCCAACAGAAGATAGTACCAAGTACCCGGTGCCCGGCACCAAGCGGAAACGTCGCGGTCGGTCCCCCGCCCATCCGCCGTCCGATGCCCGCTGGACACAGGCCCGCTAGCAGGTCACTTCTTCCCTTCCTCCGGCCCCCACTCCGACCACAGGGAGCCGGCGACCTCGTACATGACCAGCTCCTTGGAGTGGCGGGTGAGGAAGGAGCGCAGACGAATGCCTTTGGCGTACAGGGTCTGCGTCAGGTAGTAGTCCTTACCGGCTTCCAGCTTCATGCGCAGGCCGACGACATCGAAGGTCTCGCCGACCAGGAAGTACTCGCCGGGATCCAGGTAGAAGTACAGATAGCACCCTGGTCCGGTGACGCCCACCAGCGTCTGGTTGGCATACAGGCGCGTGATCCCATAGCGCTTCTCGGGGCCGATGCGCCGCATGATGGTCGCCGGGGTGGCCACCACCACCAGGGCCTTGTCGGGACGCAACTCGGGCAGGGGGTGCTGCTTGTCGGTGTTGAGGTAGTGCACGCGGCTCTTGTCGGATGCGAACTGCTTCTTGTCGATCTCCTCCGCCTTCTCCGGGAAGACCGGCACCTGGACCCGCTCGCCGAAAGCGGTTTGCAGCGCCTGCAGCACTTGGGGAACGGACTGCCGGCCCACCACCAGGCCGTAGGAAGCGCTGCCGCCGTCAGGTTTCCTGTACTCGAGGTAGACGAAGTGGTCGTTGTCAAAAGGCTTGTCGATGGAGGTGGCGATGGCGTTGCCGAAGAGCAGCCCTCCGGCGAACATGCCGATGAAGGAGGCGCCAAAACCGGCCTTCCGGCCCAGCGTGTCCACCTCGACCACCACCTTGTGGACGTCGTCGAAGCCCACGTCGAGAGGCCGGTCGCCGGACTTGACCCGCAGACGCCGCGCCCCGGCATCGAGCGCCAAGTCGGCGCCCTTCTCGTCCATCTCGCGCTCGCTGGACTTGGCGAAGCGGACCTTGACGTCGGTGAATGTCGCCTGCTGGGAATCGGCAGGGGCAGCCAGCAGCAGCAGTACACTGGCGGTAGCGAAGAGCTTGAGCATGCAACTCCTCCCTCTTGCGGGAGCCCAGGCCCGAAGGAACTGGATTCTGCTCTCCCTGGCCTCCGGGACGCAACCCCCTGCTGGCCCCGGCAGCGGTCCCGGCTAGAAGCGCTGTACTTGCTGCAGGTAGCCCTGGAAGTTGCGCAAGGTCTCGGCCAGCGAATCGCCGCCGAACTTCTCCAGGGCGGCGCGGGCCAGGGTGAGAGCGACCATGGCTTCGGCGGCGACGCCGGCGGCCGGCACCACGCAGACGTCGGAGCGCTCGTAGGCGGCCTTCACCGGCTCGCGGCTGGCGAAGTCCACCGACTCCTGCGGCCGGCGCAGCGTGGAAATGGGCTTCAGGTAGCCCCGCACCAGGACGTCCTCGCCGTTGGAGATGCCGCCCTCGAGGCCGCCGGCGTGGTTGGTGCGGCGGCGGAAGCCTCCGCTACGCTCATAGATGATCGCGTCCTGCACGGCGGAACCGGGCTGTCCTGCGCTGCCGATTCCCTCGCCGATCTCCACCGCCTTCACCGCCGGCAGCGACATGACCGCGGCCGCCAGTTGCGCGTCCAGGCGCTCGTCCCAGTTGGCGTAGGTTCCCAGGCCGACGGGAACGCCGTGCGCCACCACTTCGAAGACGCCGCCGACGGTGTCGCCGGACTCCAGCGCCTGGTCCACCTCGGCTTTCATGCGTTGCTCAGCCACGGGATCGACGCAGTTCAACAGGACTTCCTGGCGCGCCGCCAGCTCCGCCACCTTCTCCCATGCGACTTCAGCATCGCTGACGCGGGCATTGCCGACCGCCAGCACGTGGCTGAGCACCTCGACCCCGAGTTCGCGCAGGAGAAGCTTGGCCACCGCTCCCACCGCCACCCGCGCCGCCGATTCCCGCGCCGAGGCCCGCTCCAGGACGAAGCGCGCTTCCGGGAAGTTGTACTTGAGTGCGCCTGCCAGGTCGGCGTGCCCGGGACGCGGCGATCTCACCGCACGATGCTGTTGCGGGTCGCCTTCTCCGACCGGCAACGCCTCTTGCCAGTTCTTCCAGTCCTTGTTCTCCAGCAGGATGGCGATGGGCGAGCCGATGGTCTTGCCTTGCCGCACTCCGGGAAGGAAGTGCGCGGTATCGCGCTCGATCTTCATGCGGCCGCCGCGGCCGTATCCCTGCTGGCGGCGCCAGAGCTCACGGTCCACCGACTCCTGCGCCAGCGCCAGACCGGCAGGAATGCCGGAGAGCGTGGCCACCAGGGCCTCGCCGTGGGACTCGCCGGCGGTGTGGAAGCGCAGCATGACCCATGAATGTAAACCAGTGGTGCAGCGAAGAACAGGGAGGAAGCGTCAGCGGCCCGGGTGACGGCCCGCGTACTGCGATGGCGTCACCCCGTATTGGCGGCGGAACAGCCGGATGAAGTGGCTCAGGTTCGCGAATCCCACCGCAAAGCAGGTTTCGGTGACGCTCTCGCCCTCCCGCAGCCTTGCCGCTGCCCGCCGCAGACGCGACTCCAGCAGGTAGCGGTGCGGCGGCACGCCCACCAGCTCGCGGAACACATGCGCCAGGTGATACGGGCTCATGCCCACCTGGCGGCCCAGCGCCGACAAGGTGTGGGCTTCCTCGTGGCGGGTGTCGAGCAGCTCGCGGACCGCCTGCATGCGGTCGGTGTACCAGGCGAGCTGCCGGGCGCCGAAATTACGGCGCGCCGGCCGGCCCTCGTACGTGGCGACGGCGCCGAAGATGTCGCCCGCCAGGGTCTCTACT
>CAYTPH010000033.1:0-15638 GCA_964439635.1 uncultured Terriglobales bacterium | reverse complement strand
CCGGCGACAGCCCGCAATCCGGCGCCAGCCCCACGCCGCGCTTCGCCGCCTGCTTGGAGAGCGCGTAGGTCTTGCGGACCACCACGTTGTTCCCGCCCAGGTCGGCGAAGTGGCTTCCGGCCCTGATGGCCGCCTGCGCCAGCCCCAGGTTGAAGAAGTAGGGCACCGCCGAGAGCGTCCCGGCGTGGCCCTTCATCAGCCTGGCAGCGGCCGCGGGCTTGCCGGCATCGAGGAAGGCGGGCTTGACCTTCTTGCTGCGGGTGAGCTTGTTGATGCGCGCCACCGCGTCTTTCACCCGCTTCTTGTCACTGTCCGCCAGGGTGACGCTGCTCACATCCGCCGACCGCGCCATGTCGTAAGCGGCCGCAGAACCCATCATCCCCGCGCCGATCACCAGCAGTTTCATGATTTCCGTCCAGTGGGAGTGAACTTTGAAGACCGGTCAGCTTACCGTATCGGCCTATCCCGGCGAAAGGACTAGAGGTGGGGCGGGTGCGCAGCCACAAAGTCGCGGATAGCGCTCAGGTAAAGCTCGGCATCTCCCAGCGCGACGTTGTCGTGCCCGCCGCCGGGAATGAACACCAGCCGCTTGGGCTCAGGCGAGGCCGCCAGCAGGTGCTCGCTCTCGCTCGATGGCACCAGCCGATCCACCGTGCCGTGCAAGTAGAGCACCGGCAGCCTCAGCCGCGGCACTTTCTCGATGGATTCGAAGCGCTCCCTCAGGATAAGCCGGACGGGGAACAGGCGGAAGACCGGGTCGCGCCGGGCCAGGTCGGCCGCCGAGGTGAAGGTGCCCTCGGCGATCAGGCCCGCGGCCTCGGGATGCCGCACCGCCATCTCGATCGCCACCGCACCGCCCAGCGAGTGGCCGTACAGGTACACAGCCCCCGGCGGCACGTGCAGGTCAGAGGTCAGGTGGTCCCAGGCGGCCTCTGCGTCCTGGTAGACGCGCTTCTCCGAAGGGAACGGCCCGCTGCTGCGCCCGTAGCCGCGATAATCGAAGATCAGCACGGAGAAGCCCATCCGCTGGAAGCGGATCGCTTGCTCCAGGTTGTAGGCGATGTTCCCGCCGTTGCCGTGCATGTAGAGCAATGCGCGCCTGCTGTCCGCGGGCAGCCACCAGCCGTGCAACTCACCGCCATCCACCGGTATGGAGACGTCCTGGTAGGCGACTGAGTACTCGCGCGGTGTGATCCCAACCCCCGGAGAAGGGAAGAAGATCAGCCGTGCCTGGCCGAAGTACAGCAACAGGCAGATGACCGCGTACGCGATTGCCAGGGTAACGGCGACGCGCGCTAAGACTTTGGACAATGCCCGCAATCTACCGCTTGCTCCGCTTCCAGTAGAGGTAACCCGGGACCCCGATCAGCATGATGCCGATCCCCGCCAGGCTCTCCGTGCTGCGCTCGTAGGCGGTGATGGCCGCCCACACCGAGGCGGCGAGCAGGTACAGCGCCGGCACCCACGGGTATCCGCTGCAGCGGTACGGCCGCGGCGCCTCCGGCCGCTTCCACCGCAGCACGAACAGCCCGGCGACGGTCGCCACGTAGGCCACCACCCCCACGAACATCACGTAGGTGTAGAGCTGGTCGTAGCGGCCGCTCAGCGCCAGCACCGCCGACCACGCTCCCAGCACTATCAGCGACAGCGACGGCGTCCGGTACTTCGGATGGACGTAGGAGAGCTGGGGGAAGAAGGCGCGGTCGCAAGCCATGGCGTACACCACCCGCGCTCCCGCCAGGATGCAGGCCGAGGCCGCGCCGAAACACGACAGCGAGATGAGCGCCGACATCGCCCGCCCCGCCGCCGGGGAGAACAAGGTGATGGCCGCGGCCCGCGCGATGGTGCGCTCCTCCTTGATGGCCGCCAGCGGCAGCGCGTACAGATAGGCGGCGTTCAGGCTCAGGTAGATGACCGCCACCGCGATCACTCCCAGGATCAGCGCCTTGGGGATGTTGCGCTGCGGGTCGCGCACCTCGCCGCCGGCGCAGACGATGTAGTTCCAGCCGTCGAAGGCCCAGAAGACGCCGTTCAGCGCCAGTACCACCGCCAGCAGCAGGGAACGCTGCTCCACCACCGGTGCCGGCGTGCTGAAGTTCGCCGCCGACCCCGAGCCGATGGCAAATCCCAGGATGACGAACACGGCCATCGCCGCGAACTTGATCCAGGTGGCCACGTTCACCAGCGTGGCCGCCCGCCGCAGCCCCACCACGTTCACCCAGGTCAGCAGCGCGATGGCCACCAGCGCCACCAATTGGCCGCGCGTGGGAGCGAATCCTCCGACTCGGAACAACGCCTCTTGGGCGCCGTACGGGAGGACCTCGTCGCCGTAGGTCGCGAAGCCGACCGCCAACGCCGCAACGGTGCCGCTGAAGTTGATGAACAGCACCATCCATCCGAACAGGAAGCCGTAGAACTCGCCGTAGGCCTCGCGCAGGAATACGTACTGCCCGCCGGAGTTGGGGAACATGGCCGCCAGCTCGGCGAAGGCGAAGCAGGCGAGCAGGGAAATGACCCCGCCTGCCAGCCAGACTCCCAGAAACAATGCAGGGCTCGGCAAGTGCTCGGCGACGTCGCTGACCGCCAGGAAGACCGCCGAGCCGATGATGCCGCCCACCAGCAGCAGCACCGAATCCAGCAGCGACAGGCCACGGACGAGAGTGGGTTGAGACTCGGTCGAGGCCGCCTGCGAGGGAGCCGTCATCCGATCCCCAGCTCGTCGGCCGATTCCAGCGGGGTGCCGCACTGGCGGCAGATGACGGCCGAGCAGTCGCCGCAGGTCAGCGGGTCCTCCACCTCGCGGGCGCATTGCGGGCAGTACAGCGCCTCGGGCTTGGTCTCCTGCGGCTCGGCCATGAGTGCCGCCACTCTAGCACGCCGGGCTGAAGCCCGGCACTACCTCCTAGGAGCCGCGTCTACGGCGGGTTAGAATAACTGACCACTGGTCACTAGCCACTGGCCACTGCGATGGATCCCAACGAGCGCCTCAAGCACGAATTCAACCGCTGGGCCGAGGAAGGCCGCGGCGAGGAGATGGAGCGCCACCATCTCGACATCACCGAGAAGACCATCGGGCTGATGGGTCTCCGCCCCGGCGAGCGCGTGCTCGACCTGGGTTGCGGCGCCGGCTGGGCCACCCGCCTGCTCGCCCGCCTGGTGGGCGAGGGCCCCGAAGGCCACGGCCAGGTGGTCGGCCTCGACATCTCCGACGAGATGGTCCGCCGCGCCCGCTCCGCCTCCAAGGAATTCGACAATGCGATGTTCGTGCAGGGCTCGGCCGACCGCATCCCCTGGGAGGAGAACTTCTTCGACAAGGTCCTCTCGGTCGAGAGCTTCTATTACTACCCCGACCAGGACCGGGCGTTGAACGAGATCTTCCGCGTCATGGCTCCGCGCGGCCGCCTGTTCATCCTCATCAACCTCTACAAGGACAATCCCTACTCGCTGCGCTGGGTGGACGAGCTGAAGGTGCCGGTGGTGGCCCGCTCCAAGGCCGAGTACGTCGAACTGCTGCAGGCCCACGCCTTCGAGGAGGTCGAGGCCCGCCACATCCCCGACGACACCCCCACCCCGGAAGATTATTCGAGCAAATGGTTCGCCAGCGCCAAGGAGCTGCGCGAGTTCAAGCGCATCGGGGCGCTGCTGCTGATGGGCTCCAAGCCCAACTTCCCCTCGCCCGCCCCGCCCTACCAGATCTACTAGGCTGCGGCCCGGAAGCCTACTTGCCCATCACCGGGACGTTTTCGGGCGAGAGGTTGTGCAGCAGCATCATCCGTTCCAGCGCCTGCTTCAGCTCCGCCAGCTCGTTGCGGTCGAGCCGCAGGAACTCGACCCCGTAGCGGTAACCCTCGGAATTCCGCACCACGCACTGCACCCCGAAGCGCAGGCGCGAGTGCGGCAGGTCGAATTCCACCCCGATCTCCTGCCCCAGGGTCAGCAGCTGGGGGACATAGATGGCCATGCCGCCCAGGCTGATGTCATGCCCGCGGCCGTAGCTGCTCTGCCCGCTGCCGTTGCCCACGAACACCCGGACCCGTACGTCGGCCGGGACCCGGACGAATCGACGCCTCTCGTGATTGTTGATGACGATCTCTCCTGTAAGGAATCAGCGCGGCCGGCATCGGGCCGGGCCTCTACCATGCTAGGGGCGCCATGGAGGCATGTAGCTCTGTCAGAACTGACAGGACCCAGCGCGGTTACCGCCTGTGACCCACGCGCGCCAGCACCGGCGCCGACACGTACAGCCGCTGCTGCCGCACCTGCTGCAGCGCCGCCGGAAGCTCCGAGTCCATGCGCGACTTGACCACGTATCCTGACCCGCCGGAGCCGATGGCCACCGCCAGGAAGTCCACGTCTTCCTGCATCGTCAGGAAGATGATCCTGGCGGCATGGCCGGACCAGCGCAGGTGCTGCGCCACCTCGATGCCGCTTACGTCGCCCAGCCGCGACGCGTCCAGGATGACGATGTCCGGCTGCAGCTGCTTGCAGTCTCGCAGGACCGCCCGTCCGTCGCTGTACGCACCCACTACCCGGAATTCCCGCGTCAGGAGACGGATCACACGGTCACGGTCCTGCGAGTCTTCGTGGGCCAGCAGCACGCGCACCGCCGAAGCGGAGTCGTCCTGTACTTCTACTTCGGCTACGTGCGCCCGAGTGTCCACGTATCGAGCGTAAACGGCGGGGAAACGCCTGCCCACTGTCAAAACCGACAGGTGGCGGCGCGGCGCTCAGGCCGGGATCATGCGCTTGCGGATGGCGTACTGCACCAGTTCGGCGTTGCTCTTCAGGCGCAGCACCGACATCATGCGGTACTTGTGGAAGGCCACCGTGCGGGGAGTCAGGTGAAGCACGCTGGCTGCTTCCTTCATCGAGCGTCCCTCGGCCAGCAGCTGCAGGACCTCGCGCTGGCGGAGGGTGAGCTTCGAACGCCGGGAAGTCTGCTGCCGCTGCCGGAAGTCGCTCTTCCAGTCGCGGCGGATCCGCGGCGAGACGTACCGCTTGCGCCGCAGCACGTCGCGCACGGCGGTGAGCAGCTCGGCGGCCGCCGCGGTCTTGAGCAGGTACCCGGACGCGCCCCGCCGGAAGGCTTCGGCCGCCAGCTCCGGGCTCTGGTTCATCGTCAGGTACACCAGCTTCACTTCTGGCATCCTTTGCCGCAGCATCTCGCCCGCGTCCAGCCCGTTCAGCAGGGGCATGGCGATGTCCACCACCGCCACGTCCGGCTTGAGTTCTGCCGCCACCTGCAGCAGCGCCCGCCCGTCGCCTACGATGCCCACCACCTCGAACTCCGGTTCCAGCAGGTTCTGGCAGGCCTCCGCCACCAGTTTGTGGTCGTCCGCCAACAGCACCCGTGGCCGCTTTCTTGCGCTCATGGCTCCGTCACAGACTACTCCCGCGACCGAAAGGATGCGCAAAATCTGAGTACCAGAATGGGCCTCGGCGGGACGGTGAGGGCGATGCGCTAGAATGCTGCCGCTCTCACCAGGAAACCCCTATGAGCGCGAAAGCCCGCGCCCGTCACACAAGTCCTTCCGCCGACGAACTCACCGAGCGGCTCAAGCGCGAGATCGCCCGTTACGGCGAGATCCTGGACTCCGTCCGCGCCATCGTCTGGCGGGCGGAGGCCGCCACCTTTCGCACCACCTTCGCCAGCAAGCAGGCGGAGGAGATCCTCGGCTTCTCGCCCGAACGCTGGGCGAACGACCCGGGTCTGTGGGTGCGCCAGCTCCACCCCGACGACGTGGACTGGGTGCTCGACTACAGCCGCCGCATGGTCGAGCAGAAGCAGAAGCACAGCTTCGAATACCGCATCCGTACCGTCGACGGCCGCACCGTGTGGCTGCGCAACATCGTGAACGTCATCGTGGAGAACGGCCGCGCCAAGGAGCTGGTGGGGATCTCGGTGGACATCAACGAGCGCAAGCTGGCGGAGGAGGCCCGGGCGGAGGTCACCCGCCGCCTGCTGCGCGCCCAGGAGGAGGAGCGCTCGCTCATCGCCCGCGAGCTCCACGACGACATCGCCCAGAGCCTGGCCGTGCTGAACATGCGGCTGCACCAGCTGGAGCGCAAGGCGCAGCGCTCCCCCCGGCAGCGGGCCGCGGTCGCGGACGCGCGCGGCCTCGCGCTCAAGATCGCCAACGACGTGGAGCGCCTCTCCCGCGGCCTGCATCCTTCCCAGTTGGAGCAGCTCGGCCTGGCCGCCGCCGTCCGCGACTGGTGCGGCGACTTCGCCCGCCACAGCGGCTTCCGCATGGAGTGCCGCCTGGGCGACATCCCTCGCGACCTGGACCTCGACGTCACCGGCTGCCTCTTCCGCATCCTGCAGGAGTGCTTGCGCAACATCGCCAAGCACAGCCAGGCTGGGCATGTGAGCGTCGAACTGTCTGCCGGTTCCGGCCAGGTCCGCCTGCAGGTGAGCGACGACGGCATCGGCTTCGATCCCGCGTCTGCGACTCCAGGTTTGGGCTTCGTCAGCATGCGCGAGCGCCTGCGCCTGGTCGGCGGCAAACTCGAGCTCACCTCCGCGCCCGGTAAAGGAACCCGCGTCGAGGCCACCGTTCGGCACGCGCCCGCGTCGCTCGCCCGCGGCGTGTGATTGCGGTCACTTCGCCCTATGGCCAAGCCACCTTGCCCGAGAATCGTTGATAGTGCTGAATTCGGTTTCTCCTGAATTCCGCGCCTTCAAGGACATCGAGGCCCGCCCGCTCCGCCGTACCAGATCTACTAGCAGGGACGAACGCCTCAATCCGACTTGCTCCGCGGGGTAAAATGTCCGCCCTGTCGAGGAGGCGTGATGAGACGATGGCTGCTGGTGTTGTTGCTGGTGCCGACGTTGCTGCCGGCGCAGAACGTTCCCGAGGGCATCGGGCAGGGCTACGACGGCGAGTGGGAGCATGTCTCCCGCCAGCTGATCGCCCTGGCGGAGGCGACCCCGGCGGAAAAGTTCGCCTGGAGGCCGGCGCCCGGCGTGCGCTCCACCAGCGAGGTCTACATGCACGTGGCGCTGGCCAACTACTTCCTGCTGAGCGCCGCCGGCGGTCCCAAGGTACCGGCCGAACTCTCCCGCGAGTCGGAGAAGAACGTGACCTCCAAGACCGAGGTCATCGCTTGGATCAAGCGCTCGCTGGAAGCGGTGAAGACCGCCCACGCCGGCGCCACTCCGAAGGACCTGGCGCAGCCGGCCAAGCTCTTCAAGCGGGACACGACGGTGGAGGGTGTGTATCTCCGCATCATCGTCCACGCCAACGAACACATGGGGCAGCTGATCGGCTACGCGCGCATGTCCGGCGTGGCGCCGCCGTGGAGCAATCCCTAGGATGCGAGGCGTGACCGCCGTCACGCTGCGACGTGGGCTGCATCACGCCGCTCCGCCCGGAAATCGTTGACACTACTCGGTCCGGTTCCTAGACTGGAAGCAACAGGATTGCCCGCGTCCTGAAAGGGGTTCCATGGGCTGGCTCCAGAATAAGTTTGAGAAGAACTTCCTCGTCACCACCGTCGATTACGTCTTCAACTGGGCGCGCAAGTCGGCGCTGTGGCCCATGACCTTCGGCCTGGCCTGCTGCGCCATCGAGATGATCGCCAGCTCCACCGCGCGCTTCGACATCGCCCGCTTCGGCGCCGAGGTCTTCCGTCCCAGCCCCCGCCAGGCCGACCTGATGATCGTCTCCGGCACCGTCACCCTGAAGATGGCCCCGGTGGTCAAGCGCATCTACGACCAGATGCCCGACCCCAAGTGGGTCATCTCCATGGGCGCCTGCTCCTCCGTCGGCGGGCCGTTCAACACCTACGCCGTGCTCCAGGGCGTGGACCGCATCGTGCCTGTGGACGTGTACGTGATCGGCTGCCCGCCCCGCCCCGAGAACCTCTTCTACGCCCTGCTCAAGCTGCAGGACAAGATCGACACCATGTCCGTCCTGCGCCGCCCCACCGAAGTCCGCCTGGAAGAGAACATGGTGGAGAACTTCAAGAAGCAGGTCATGATCGCGCAGACGCTGCAACCGAAGTGACCGCGCTTGTCGGGCGTGAGCGAGGCCTATGGCCGAGCGGGAGCCCGACGCGGTCATCCCGAGCGTAGCGTGGGATCTCTCCACTAGCCGTTGACCATCATCCGGCCCGCCACCCCGGCGGGCTTTTGCTTTCGCGGCCTGCCCTTTAGAATCCGTGACCATCCGTGCAAATCCGTGGTGAGGTTTCCTTCGATGCCCGACTTCGTGAAGATCGGCAGCACCGGCGACATGCCCGACGAGGGCGAGGCCAGGGAGTTCCACGTCGGCGACAAGGTGCTCTGCATCGCCTGCATCGACGGCCAACTCTCCGCTATGGACAACGTCTGCCTGCACCGCGGCGGCCCATTGGGCGGCGGCGTCATCGTGGACGGCAAGGTCGTCTGCCCCTGGCACGGCTGGATGTGGGACCCCAAGACTGGCGCCGCCACCCACGCTCCCGAGGTCAAGCTCGCCGTTTACCCTCTGAAGACCGAAGGCGACGACGTGCTGGTCCAGGTCTGAGTTGCGATGAGCCCAGCCACCCATTTCCTCGTCGGCTGGCTCACGGCCAACGCCGATGCGCGCCTGGAGCGCCGCCATCGCGCGCTCATTACCATCGCCGGGATCGCGCCCGACTTCGACGCCTTTGGAGCGCCCGTCGAAGTCCTGACCCGCGGCACCAGCCACCCACTTCCCTGGTTCTCGCAGTTCCACCACATCCTCGGCCACAACCTGCTTGCCGCGGTTGTTGTCACCGCGCTCTTTGCGTTCCTTGCCAAGACCCAGCGCTGGAAGACGGCGATTTTCGTGCTCATCGCCTATCACTTCCACCTGCTAGGAGACATCTTTGGTGCAAAAGGCCCGGACGGATACGCCTGGCCCGTGCCCTATCTGCTGCCGCTGTCACAGGCATGGCAGCTCGCGTGGAAACACCAGTGGGCGCTGAACGGCTGGCAGAACTTCGCCATCACCGGCGCCTGCCTGGCCCTGACGTTTTACCTGTCCTGGAAGCGCGGTTACTCGCCGGTGGAGATCGTCTCGCCGCGCGCCGACCGTGCCCTGGTGGAGACCCTGCGCCGCCGCTTCCCGCGCCGCCGGGCGGGAGCAGCCTCCGCCTAGCGACCTTTCCAAGCGGGCTCGTTTCCGGATACCATCTCCCCGCAGCTCAGGTCCAGGAGGCTTTTATGCGCCGTTCCATCCCCGTCCTCATCATCCTCGTCCTGCTGGCTCTCGTGCTGGTTCCCGCCGCCGCCGCCGACACCAAGATCAAGACCCGCAACACCATGGCCGGCCAGGCGACCGAGAGTACCGTTTACATCAAGGGGCCGCGCGAACGGAACGAGATGGGCGGGATGATGGGCATGCCCGGCCAGACCAGCATCACCCAGTGCGACAAGAAGCAGGTCATCACCATCAACGACTGCACTCGCACCTACATGATCATGCCGATGGCCGACGACGCGCCCGAGGCCTCCGAAGCCGCGCCCACCGGCAAGCCCCCCGCCACCACCCGCAAAGGCGGCGTCATCACCTACGTCCTCACCGGCACCGACACCGGCGAGAAGCAGAAGATGTTCGGCCTCGACGCCCGCCACATCAAGACCTCCATGACCACCCAGGCCTCCCCCGACGCCTGCATGAAGATGGACATGAAGATGGAGCGCGACGGCTGGTACGCCAACATCTCGCCCACCTTCACCTGCGAGCTCGCCTCCGGCCAGGCCATGGCCCGCGGCATGGGCGACTACCGGCCGGAGTGCATGGATACTTTCCGCTTCCGGCGCTCCGGCGTCACCCGCACCGGTTTCCCCCTGAAGGAGACCACCACCATGACCACCGGTGGCCAGACCTTCACCATGACCACCGAGGTCGTGGACCTCTCCATGGCCAACCTGAACCCGGCGCTGTTCGAAGCGCCCGCCGGCTACCGCCAGGTCCACAGCCATCAGCAGCTCATGGGCGATCCCCAGCAGATGATGGCCTGCATGGGCAAGAGCATGGGCAGCGGCATCCAGGCCGAACTTCCCGGCGCACCCCCAGCCGAGGCTGCGCCCGAACCCGCCGCGGCTCCCGAGCCGGCGGCCGCTCCCGCGCCTGCCGTGCATCCCAAGGGCGCGGGCGTCCTGCGCATCGGCGTGGTCAAGCTGAACGACAAGACCGGCCAGTACCTCCCCATCGACAACCTGCGCATGAATCTGATGTACGAGATCACCTACCGCCACCAGTACGAGGTGGTGCCGCTCGACGCCGAGGGCACGCAGGCCATCGTGGACGAGGCCCGGCGGAAGGACTGCGACTACATTCTCTACACCGACGCGGCGCAGCTCATCGATCCCGGCGCTCCGCTCACCCCAGCGGGCAACAAAGCGGGGAAGCCGCAGAACGACCCCAACAACTTCGTCGCCCGCCTCGACCTCTCTCTCTTCAAGACCGCTCGGGTGCAGCCGCAGCTCAAGACCTCGGTCTCCGGCGCCGCTCCCGACCGCGGCGTGGACGCGGTGATGGAGGGCTTCGTCAAGGAATCCGACGCAGTCGCCGAGCAGATCAAGAAGGACATCGCCGCCGCCCGCGCCGGCGCCGCCAAGCCCCCGGCCAAACCCGCCCCCAAGAAGCCCGCGCCGAAGAAACAATAGACGAAACCACGGAGGCACAGAGACACGGAGGGAACGGATGCCTTCTCCGTGCCTCTGTGTCTCCGTGGGTTCTTTTCCGCCTAAGCCGAGTACACCCGCCCGTTGTTGGTCCGGTGGTGGACCATGGCGGCCAGGTGGTCGACGTCCGTAGGGGCGATGCTGCAGGGCACGTGGTCATCCAGGAAGGTAGGGCTGTTGCGCCCGGTGGCGTCGCGCCGCACCTGGATCAGCAGCGCCTGCACCACCTGCGAATCGTACTTCGTGGGCGTCAGGCGCACCATGTCGCTCAGGGCCTCGCCGACGCTCAAGGAGTGGCGGTGGGCGCGCTCGCTGGTCATGGCGTCGAAGGTGTCGGCCACGGCCGTGATGCGCACCGGCAGCGACGACTCGTTGCCGTGCAGCTTGTCCGGATACCCTGACCCGTCGGCCCGCTCGTGGTGCGAGCGGACGACTTCCGGGATCTCCTTCCACGGGAACTCCACCCCGTGCACGATCTGGTGGCCGATGGTGGTGTGGTCGGCCATCTCGCGGAACTCGTTGGGGTCGAGCTTCCCCGGCTTGGAGAAGATGTACTTGTCCACCGTCACCTTGCCGACGTCGTGCAGGTAGCCGGCGGCCCGCAGCCCCACCACTTCTTTCTCGTCCAGCCCCATGGCCTGGGCGATGCCGGCGGCGTAGCGCGCCACCCGCTGCGAGTGCCCGCGCATGTGCGGGTCCTTGACGTCGATGGCGCAGGCGAAGGCCTGCAGCGTGTGCTCGTAGAAGCCGTGCAGCGAGGCCAGCAGGCGCAGGTTCTCCGCCACCCGCTTCTGCAGGGTCTCGGTCAGGGCGTGGTTGTGCACCGCCAGCCCCACGTAGGTGGCCAGCAGGGAAAGGGCTTCGAATTCCTCGTCGTGGTAGAGCGCCTCGCCCTCGCGGCGGCCCAGTCCGATCATCCCCACCAGCTTGTTGCCGACCTTCAGCGACTGGATGCACTTGAACAGCTCCGGCGCCACGTTGCCGTTGGCGCTCAGGAAGCCCTCGCAGGAGCGTGCCGAGAGCGCCTGCGGCATCTCGCTCACGGTGAGCGCGTGCACGTGCTTGGGAAGCAGGGGGATGACCGCCTTTTCGGGGAAAAGCGAGAAGCCGTCGGCGGCCACCGACGTCAGCATGGCGGGACGGTCGCTGAACATGAAGATCGCGCCTTCGCGCGCGTCCACCGCCTGCATCAGCAGGGTCAGCATGGACCGCGCGGACTCGCGAAAATCGCGTTCCGCCGTCAGCTCGGGCCCCAGCTCCGCCAGCGTCTTGAAGGTAAGGAGGAGGCGCCGAAAATCAGTTTGTTTCCCGGGCACGAAGTGCGCGCACGAGAATCCTCAGAGCGCTTCGAGAGTAGCACGCCGCCGAAATGCACAGCTACCCGTGCACGCAACCTGCGTATTAGCTGACTTGATTCACGCCAGAGTAACCGCACCAGGTTACCGGTGGCGTGTGGCCGCGGGTCTCTGACCCGCGGCATCGGCCCGCAGGGCCGAAGGAGCGCCGCTCTTGCTGCCGACTGCCGACTGATGACTGCCGACTAGAAATGCTTCCGCAAATCCCCGAACCGCTCCACCACCAGCAGCTTGTTCGGCCCTGGGGGTTGCATCACGTCCGCGTGCTCCAGGATCCACGTATCCGCGTGCGGCACGAACACCGCGTTCAGCCCGGCGGTGAGCGCCGGGTTGATGTCCGACTTCGGGCTGTTGCCCACCATCCAGGTGCTGTCCAGCGGCAGGCCGTACTTGCCGACGATGGACTGGTAGGTCGACGCGTCCTTCTCCGCCACGATCTCGGTGGCGACGAAGAAGGGCTTCAGCCCCGAGCGCTCGATCTTCCCCGACTGCTCGGTGAGGTTGCCCTTGGTCATCAGCAGCAACCGGTGGCGCTGCGCCAGGTACTCCAGCGTCTCCGGCACCCCCGCGATCACCTCGATGGGGTGCCCCGCGATCATGTGGGCGAAGCCGTGGATGGTCTCGTGGATGGCCGGAGTGATGGGCTCCACCGAGATACGCTCGAAGCAGTCCACCAGGGCGTGTGCGAAGCTGTGCAGCCCGTAGCCATGCTTCACGATGCACTCGCGCTCCACCTCGTTGAGCACCGCCCGCACCTGTTGCGGCGTGTACTCGTGATGGTTCAGGAACGAGATGAAATCCGCGATCGCTCGCTCGAAGTAGATATTGTTCTCCCAGAGCGTGTCGTCGGCGTCGATGAGCAGGGTCTGCGCCCCGTTTGGGATCGTGTCGGCCATCCTCGTTGCCCGTATTTCTTAATCATATCGAACCGCATGTTGTGCCGGAAGTCACAGCGCGAACCGCCGAGAATGGGTATGCTAGCTGCATGCGTGGAAATCGTGTCGCGGTCGTCGGGACGGGCAATGTCGGTTCCACCTTCGCCTATGCCTTGATGCTCAGCGGTCTCGCCTCCGAGATCGTGCTCATTGACCAGAACCGCGCCCGCGCCGAGGGCGAGGCCATGGACCTGAACCACACCGAACCCTTCGTCAAGCCGGTGCGGGTCTGGGCCGGCGACTACCCCGACTGCGCCGGCGCCGCCGTCGCCGTCATCGCCGCCGGCGTCGGCCAGAAGCCCGGCGAGACCCGCCTCGACCTGGTCAAGCGCAACGCCGCCGTCTTCGCCGCCATCATTCCCCAGATCGCGCGGCACAATCCTGACGGCATCATCCTGGTCGCCACCAATCCCGTGGACGTGCTTACCTACGCCTCCTGGAAGCTCTCCGGCCTGCCCGCCGCCCGCGTCATCGGCTCCGGGACCATCCTCGACACCGCCCGCTTCCGCCACCTGCTCTCCAAGCACTTCGGCGTGGATCCACGCAGCGTGCACGCCTACATCGTGGGCGAGCACGGCGACAGCGAGGTCCCCGTCTGGTCGCTGGCCAACATCGCCGGCATGCGCCTGGAGGCGTTCTCCCAGGCCCACGGCATCGCCTTCGATGCCGCCGACCGCGAGCGCATCTTCACCGCCACCCGCGACGCCGCCTACCACATCATCCAGCGCAAGGGCGCTACCTACTACGCGGTCGCTGCCGGGCTCATGCGCATCGTCGAGGCCATCTTGCGGGACCAGAGCACCGTCCTGTCGGTCTCCAGCCTGCTTGAGGACTGCTACGGCATCTCCAACGTCTGCCTCAGCCTGCCCACCGTGGTGGACCGCAACGGCATCGAACGGTTGCTCAAGCTCGACCTCTCACCCGACGAGCTCACCGGCCTGCGCCGCTCCGCCGACGTGCTGAAGGCCACCATCGCCCAGCTCGGACTCCGGCCGGCGCCTGTTTGCTAGAATCGTCCGGTTATGAGATCGGCCCTGGTCCTCTCCTTGCTGGTCCTGATCGTGGCTACCTTGTCCACCGGCGCTGATGCGCAGCGCAAGCGTCCTCGGCGCAGCGGCCGCGCCACCGGCGATTCCGCGCTCAAAGTGGTCCGCGACCTGGACGCCCGCCTGGCCAAGTGGAAGCGCATCCGCATCGCCGCGCCCCGCGGCCTCTCCGCTCGCGAGCAGCAGCTGGTGAACAAGCTGGTCGAGGCCTCCCGCTTCATGGAGAACATCTACTGGCGCCAGGCCGATCCCGAGGGGCTGATGCTCTACCAGTCGCTGGCCGGCTCCGCCAGCCCGCGCGACCGCAAGCTCCGCCGCCTGCTGATGATCATGGGCAGCCGCTTCGATCTGCTGGACGAGCACAAACCTTTCGTCGGCACCGAGCCCGAGCCGCCGGGCAAGGGCCTCTACCCGAAAGGCCTCACCCGCGAAGACATCGAGAAGTACGTCGCCGCGCACCCCGACAAGAAGGACGAGCTGTATTCTCCCTATACCGTCATTCGCCGCCGCGGCGACCACCTCGAAGGCGTCCCCTACCGCATCGCCTACCGCTCTTTCCTGGAGCCCGCAGCCAAGGCCCTGCGCGAGGCCGCCGGCTTCTCCGACGATTCCGCCTTCGCCGAGTTCCTCCGCCTGCGCGCCGACGCCCTCCTCACCGACAACTACCTGGAGAGCGACCTCAAGTGGGTGGACCTCCACGATCCCAAGTTCGACGTGGTCTTCGCTCCCTACGAGGTCTATCTCGACGAAGTCCTGGGTGTGAAGACCGCCTACAGCGCCGCTATCCTCATCCGCAACCAGGCCGAGAGCAAGAAGCTGGCGCTCTACGAGAAGTACGTCCCCGACATCCAGGACGCCCTGCCCCTCGCTCCCGAGGACAAGCCCTCCAAGCGCGGCCTGCGCGCTCCCATGGAGGTCATGGACACGCCCTTCCGCTCCGGCGACTACCGCCACGGCTACCAGGCGGTCGCCACCAACCTGCCCAACGACCCCGAGGTCCACAAGCGCAAGGGCTCCAAGCGCATCTTCTTCAAGGACTTCATGGACGCGCGCGTGAACCACGTCATCCTGCCGCTGGCCAAGCGCATGATGCGCCCCGACCAGGCCGCCATCGCCTCCGCCGAGGGCTACCTCGCCGGCGTGGTCATGCACGAGATCGCCCACGGCATCGGGCCGAACTACGCTCGCGCCGGCGGGAAGCAGGTGGATATCCGCGAAGCCCTCGGCCCCATCTTTAGCCCGCTGGAAGAAGCCAAAGCGACCGTCGTGGGCCTCTTCGGGCTGAAGTGGATGGTGGACCAAGGCATCATTCCGCGGAAGCAGCTCGAAGAGGTTTACGCCTCCGAGCTGGCCGGCACCTTCCGCACCATCCGCTTCGGCGTCGGCGAGGCCCACGGCCGCGCCCAGATGATGGAGTTCAACTTCTATCGCGAGCGCGGCGCCATCGGCCGCGACGCCCAGGGCCGCTACTTCGTGGAGATGGCCAAGTTTCCCGCGGCCGTCGAGGCCCTGGCGAAAGAGCTGCTGGAGATCGAGGCCACCGGCGATCGCGCCCGCGCCGAGGCCTGGTTCAAGAAGTACGATTCCATGCCGGACGACGTGAAAACCGCGCTACACTCGGCGCGGGACGTCCCCGTGGACGTCGGTCCCGTTTTCCCTTACC
>CAYTPH010000032.1:0-15675 GCA_964439635.1 uncultured Terriglobales bacterium | reverse complement strand
CGCGCCCACTCCACGTACTCCACGCCGTAGTAGACGGTGAAGGCCAGCTCCTGCACCGCGGTCGAGCCGGCCTCGCGGATGTGGTACCCGCTGATCGAGACCGTGTTCCACTTGGGCGTGAACTTGCTCCCGAACTCGAAGGTGTCCACCACCAGCCGCATCGACGGCGCCGGCGGATAGATGTACTCCTTCTGCGCGATGTACTCCTTCAGGATGTCGTTCTGGATGGTGCCGCCCAGCTTGCGCCAGTCGGCGCCCTGCTTCTCCGCCACCACCAGGTACATCGCCCACAGCACCGAGGCGGGCGAGTTGATGGTCATGGAGACCGTGGTCTTCTCCAGGTTGATGCCTCTGAACAGGATTTCCATATCCTCCAGCGAATCAATGGCGACGCCGCACTTGCCTCCCTCGCCCTCGCTGGCGGGGTGGTCGGAGTCGTAGCCCATCAGGGTGGGCAGGTCGAAGGCCACCGACAGGCCGCCGGTGCCGTGCTCCAGCAGGTACTTGTAGCGCTGGTTGGTCTCCTCCGGCGAGGCGAAGCCGGAGAACATGCGCATGGTCCACAGCTTGCCGCGATAGCCGGTGGCGTGGATGCCGCGGGTGTAGGGCGGCTGGCCGGGGAAGTTCAGGTAGCGCTCATAGCTCCAATCCTCGGGCAGGTCGGCCTGGGTGTAGAGGCGGCGGATGGGCTCGCCGGAGATGGTGGTGAAGCGGGCGTTGCCGGCCTCGTCGCGGTTCACGCCCGTGGGCGCGCCGATGGGACGCTCCGGCGCCTTCTCCAGCGTCGGAGCCAGAGTCTTCTCCGCCCACTGCTTCTCCGCCTCCGAGGGGTGGCGCTCCTCGAAGACGTCCTGGATGGGGCTGACGACGGCTTTGTCCTTGTTTGCGGCCATAAGGGCGTGACCTCAAGGATACGAGATGCGCGAAGGCCGGGCAATAGACCAGGAAGTCACAGCGTTTTGTGACAAACCGCACCTCGATGGCGGCAAGAAACCATTGAGTTGCCTGGGGTAACTAGGTACGCTTCGCCCGTGGCAACCGTCAACACGCCCGAGCCGAAAGTAAACCGCGCCCAGCGCGAGAAGGAGGCCATGCGCTGGCTGTGGGACCGTATCGCCTGGGTAAGCGCCTTTCTCGCCGTGATGGCGTTCTTCTTTGGATCCGCGCTCGGCGAGGGTGGGACAGTCCTCTTTATTGTCTCGATCGGGGTATGCGTTTACGCGCTCAGCTCCAGAGGGGGAGACTTGGTATCCGAGCTGTCGCTGCGCTTCGGACTGTTTTGGGTCGTTGTCATCGCCGGGTTCTTCCTTATCATCTTCGGTCTGATCGGGTGGGAGATCCTCGGTGCGATCTTCCGCAGCATCTTTGACTGGTTACGGGGGTAAGTTTGGCTAAGTCGCCCGAAGCCTTCACCGTAAACGTCCCACTTCCCACCTAACCGCACTCCTCTCAGGCGGTCTAAAGGTCAGCATGGAAGGACAGGACGCAGCGGCAGTAGCAGCCGTGCTGGGCGGGGACCGCGACGCGTTCCGTCCGCTGGTCGAGCGCTACAGCCGTCCTGTCTTCCGGCTGGCGTTCCGCATGTTGAACAGCGAAGAAGACGCGGAGGAGGCGGTGCAGGAGACGTTCCTGCGCGCCTACCGCAGCCTGGAGCGCTTCGAGCGCCGCTCGCAGTTCTCCACCTGGCTGTACCGCATCTGCTCCAACTGCTGCATGGACATGCTGGAGCGGCGGAAGCGCCAGCCTCAGCCCTTCGCCATCCCGGCCGAGGAGGAAAACGAGGGCGCGCCCGAGGACCGGCTGCCCTCGGCCGATTCTAGCCCGGAGCGGCGCCTGCTGGACCGCGAGGTGGCCGGCCGTGTGCGCCAGGCCATGGACACGCTGACGGTGGTGGAGCGCACGGCCTTCGTCATGCGGCATTTCGAGGGCAGGTCCATCGAGGAGATCAGCGCGGTGCTGGACATCCGCGGTGTAGCCGCCAAGAACACCGTCTTCCGCGCCGTCAGGAAGATGCGCACGGCGCTGGCGCCGCTGGTGAGGAGAGCATGAACCACCTGAGCGAAGAGCAACTCGTCCTGCACTACTACGGCGATGCCGATTCGCGCGCCAGCGTCAAGGCTCACCTGACCACGTGTGCCGACTGCCGCGGCCGGTTCGAGCAGCTGTCGCGGGAACTGGCGCTGATGCAGTCGCCGGCGCCGGAACGCGGCGAGGAGTACGGGACACAAGTCTGGAACCGCATCCGTGCCCACCTGCCGGAGCGGGAGCCCCGGCAGAGCGGGTGGGTGCTGCGCCCGCGGCAGTGGGTTGTTGCGGGAGCACTGGCGATGCTGGTGATCGCGGCATTCCTCGCCGGCCGCTTCTATCCCGTCAGCCCGGCGCAGCCACCCACGGATGCGAAGAACGAAAAGGTGCGCGAGCGCATCCTGCTGGTGGCGGTGGGCGACCACCTGGAGCAGTCGCAGATGCTGCTGCTGGAGCTGACCCACGCCTCCGCCGACGGCAGCGTGGACATCTCCAGCGAGCGCGAGCGGGCGGAGCAGCTGGTCTCCGCCAACCGCCTCTACCGCCAGACCGCCGGGCGCCAGGGAGCCGCCGACGTCGAGCGCGTGCTCGACGAATTGGAGCGCACCCTGCTGGAGATCGCGCACCAGCCCGCGGAGGTCACGCCGGCGCAGTTGCAGGAGATCCAGCAGAGGATCGATTCGCAGGGGTTGCTGTTCAAGATCCGGGTCGTAGGTTCCAAGGTGCGCAGGCAAGGGAGGACGGCGTCGCCGAAATCCACCACTGAAACGAGGCAGACCACATGAGAAGCAGGGCAGGGGTATTCGCGATCGTTGTACTTACCGCGGTATCAGCGGCGGCGCAAGACGCGCCGGATCTCTCCAACTCGCTGTTGCCGCAACAGAAGGCGGCGCAGCCGGACCGCGGGCTGCAGGCCTATCAGGCGGGCGTGAAGGCAATGGATGAGAAGCGCTGGGACGAGGCCGCCGAGAAGTTCCGGGAAGCCGCCGCTGCCGGCGGCAGCCGTGCGGATGATTCACTCTATTGGTACGCCCGCGCGCTCAAACAGTTGAACCGCCACCAGCAAGCTCTGGAGAGGCTGGCCGAGCTGCAGCGCCGTTTTCCCCAGAGCTCCTGGGTGAAGGAGGCCAAGGCGCTGGAGCTGGAGATCCGGCAGAAGACCGGCCGTCCGGTCGCGCCGCAGTCGGAGGCCGACGATGAACTGAAGCTGCTGGCCATCAACAGCCTGATGAACTCCGACCCCGAACGGGCGATTCCCATGCTGGAAAAGGTGCTGGCCGGCAACAGCTCGCTCAAGGTCAAGGAGCAGGCATTGTTCGTGCTGACGCAGACCGACTCGCCGCGCGCGCGGGAAGTGCTAGCGAAAGTGGCCACCGGCCAGATGCATCCTGACCTGCAGACCAAGGCCGTCCAGTACCTGGGCATCGAGGACTCGCCGCAGAACCGCCAGCACCTGGTCAACATCTACAACACCTCTGCCGACGCTCGCGTAAAGCGCGCAGTGCTGGAC
Source organism: uncultured Terriglobales bacterium (assembly GCA_964439635.1). Classification (GTDB taxonomy): domain Bacteria; phylum Acidobacteriota; class Terriglobia; order Terriglobales; family Acidobacteriaceae; genus CAYTPH01. The sequence goes on along the minus strand of CAYTPH010000032.1, from coordinate 12,140 downwards.
GCCTTCCTGATCGCCGATGCGAAAGAGAACCTGATCGCCGTCGCTCGCAACGAGAAAGACTCCAAACTGCGCCGTGAGGCCATCGACAAGCTGGGCGCGATGGGCGCCACCGGCGAACTGCGGCAGATGTTTCAGACGGCGGCCTCCGCCGAGGAAAAAGAACAGATCCTGCAGTCGCTGGGTGTCGCCGGCGACGTGCAGACCCTGGCTCAGATCGCGCGCACCCCCGGCGACCCGCAGGTCCGGCGGCAAGCGGTCGAGCAGCTTGGCATCCACGGCGGGGAGAAGGAAACCCGCGCGTTGTTGCTTCAGATCTACGCCTCCGACAACGACCGCGAAGTGAAAGAAGGCGTGGTGCAGGCGCTGTTCATCCAGGACGCCGCCGGCGAACTCATCGAGCTGGCGCGCAAGGAGACCGATCCCCAGATGCGCCGCGAGATCGTGGAGAAGCTCTCCATCATGGACAGCAAGGAAGCCAAGGACTTCATGCTGGAGATCCTGAACCGCTAGGAGGCGGCGATGCGCGCACGGATTCTGTTCACGACTTTTCTGTTGGCTGCGATCGCCATCGCCAGCGACGGTCCCAAGGTCCGCAACGGCCACATCTCGGCCGTGGCCGCCACCGGCACGCTCGAGGCCCGCATCCGCTCGGTGGCCCAGGCGACCGGTCCGGTGTGGGTCGGCTATTCCGTCCCGGTGGTCGACGGCCAGCAGCACATGTGCTGCTTCAACCGCATCGACCGTGCCGGGGAATGCTGCGGCGGCTGTCGGCTGGAGGGTAAGGACTCACGGGAAGGCATGTTCTATGGCTCCAACGACGAGTGCCGGCTGGAGCCCGACCGCGACTTCCACGTCTTCCTGCGCTACTCGGCCGGGAAGCCCGACCGCGTGCTGGCGCTCAGTGCCGGCTGCCAGGTGGATCTGGCGGGAATGGCGCTGAGTTGGCTGGGAGCGGCGCCGCCCGCCGAGAGCATCTCGCTGCTCGAATCCATGGCCCTGGACCGCTCCCTGCCAAGAGACAAGGGAAGCGAGCGGGCGCTGATGGCTGTGGCCATGCACGCTGGTCCGCTGGCCGACCGCGCACTGGAGCGGCTCGCCGTGCCGGGGAAGCCCGCGGAACTGCGCAAGCAGGCCGCCTTCTGGATGGGAACCGCCCGCGGCCGCAGCGGCTTCGACAGCCTCCGCCGCATGGCCCGCGAGGAGCAGGATCCTAGCTTCCGTGAAGAGCTGGCATTCCCGCTGTCTCAGAGTCCCGTCCCCGAGGCGCAACAGGAACTGATCCGCATCGCCCGCGAGGATGGTGCGGGAAACGTGCGCGCGCAGGCTATCTTCTGGTTGGCCCAGAAGGCGGGGGACAAGGTCGCCGGCGTCATCTCCGAAGCCGTCGAGGACGATCCTGACACCGAAGTGAAGAAGAAGGCTGTCTTCGCGCTCAGCCAGATGGAGGACAACGCCGGCGTCCCGCTGCTGATCAACCTGGCGAAGACGCACAAGAACCCCGTGGTGCGCAAGGAAGCGATGTTCTGGCTGGGCGAGTCGGGCGACGCGCGCGCGCTGGAGTTCATCGAGAGCGTGCTGCGCTAGCTACTTCGCGGCGACGCCGATGGCCCTCAGCAGGTCCGGGCTCCACACTGCCAGCTTTTCCTTGCCGCGCTTGTTCTCCTCTGCGGCGGCCTGGTTATAGCGGACCAGCAGCTGGCGCGGGTCCCGCATGCCGTCCAACAGGGTCTGCCGCCCGGAGCGCTTCTCGATCAGCGCCGCCATGCGGTACCCGACGGTGTACCAGGGACCGCGCTGGCCGAAGAACTGAAAGGCCGCCTGGTTGATGGCCTGCTCGTCCTTGAGGCGGCCCTGCAGGACATCGAGAAAGAACTGCTCCACCTGCCTGAGGTTGCCGTTGAACTCGTTCATGTCCCGGTCCCACTGGCTGCGCTCTTCCTCCTTGAAGACGGCCATGGGGTGAACGTCGGGCGAGCCGGCCGCGGCCAGCACTGCCAGGCCTTCCCCGAACGCGCCGACCCAGGTGAGCACGGGCCTGACGCTCTCCGGCGCCTTCTGGACCACGTCCTGGTCGTAGGCATCGCCCAGGCTGGAGTAGCCGATGTGGTGGAACTCGTGGGCAACGGTGTTCTCGAACTCGGCCGGTGACACCTTGGGATCGAGAGAGAGGAAGACGGCGGGATCGGTCGCGACCTCGAAGACGAAGGTGTTGGTCCGCGGCTTGATGACCGGGTACACCTTGGCCCGGATGCGCGCCTGCGGCGGCAGGTAGGCCAGCGCTCGCTGTGCGGCGGCTTGCAGGTCGGCATTGCCCCAGGCCTCCAGCGTGCTGCGCAGCTCGGCGGCGTTCCTGGCCAGCTCCTCGGACAGCACGAAGCGCTTGAAGTCGTCGTCCGTGAACTCGCGGCGCAGGCCGGTCTCGCGCTTCTTCAGGCGCACGTAGGGTTCGGTGGCAAAGAGCTTCTGCCAGTCCGCCTCGGTCACCGGCTCTCCGGCGGCATGCTTGGCGACGATGGCGAGCACCAGGTCGGCCTCGGAGGCGTCCATCACGATGTGGACACGCTCCTGGGCCGCAAGCGGCATGGTCAATGCGAGCGCAAGAAGGACGAAAAGAAAGTAGCGGGTCACCTCCATTGGACGTCCGCGCGTCCCTGCGGTTAGCTGTTTCGTCACTGAGGTGAGTGACATACGGCACTTCCGGCCTTCGTGAAATGTGGGAAGCTGGTTTCGCGAGGTCCTCATGCTGAAGATCCTGGCTGTTGTCGCCATTGTCCTCTTCTTCGTTTGACTGGTCGCCGTGCTCCAGGCTTGGAGCAAGAGCACCATCTCCGGCCGAGCCATCGGCTTGGCGTTCCTGGTCGCCCTCGGCCTGGCGGCGGGCTGGGGAGTGAAGGCTCTGGCGGGCTGACCCGGCCCTTCGTACGTTCTAGGACGCGCCGGCCCGCCGGCGTGACAGCTCCCACGCCTTGGCGTACTTCCAGCTCACGTAGACGGCGTGGTAGAGGTGCAGGAGCAGGCCTTCTCGTCCGTCAAGGAATCCCAGGCGGAAAACATAGTTGTAAAGGAACTGCGCCACCGGCCGCAGCAGGATGTTCACCGGGTTAAACCCGCGCGCTCCCTTTGCCAGCAGCACCTGCGCGCTCTCCGTCGAGTACTGGTTCATGTGCCCGAGGTAGTAGTGCAGGTCGGGATAGCCGTAGTGCAACAGTGCACCGGAGAGCTTGCGGGTGGGCCCGCTTACCTCGATGGCCGGATGCACGATACGTTCGGCGTAGCGCCCGCGGCCGCGCCGCACCATTCTGATCTTGTGGTCCGGATAGAAACCGCCGTGGCGCATCCAGCGGCCCATGAAATGGTGCTTGAAGGGGATCCAGCAGGCGTCGATGGGCGGGTTGGTGCGCAGGATCTCTTGGATCTCCTCGCGCAGCCGCGGCTCCACTACCTCGTCGGCATCCAGCTGCAGGACCCAGTCGCAGGTCGCCTTGTCCATGGCCGAGTTCTTCTGCGCCGACATCCCCTTCCACGGCTCGGTGAACACCTGGGCCCGCAGCGAGCGCGCGATCTCCACGGTGCGGTCGGTGGAGCCGGAGTCCACCAGGAGGATCTCGTCGGCCCACTGGACGCTCTCCAGGGTGCGGCCGATGTTGGCCTCCTCGTTCAGCGAGATGACGACCACCGACAGGGTCACGGCGGGATAGTACCAAGTACCGGGCACCGAGTACCAAGTGACGCGGCGAAGACGCAAAGAAAAGCCCCGGCATGCGCCGGGGCTGGTGCTTGAAAGGCCGCGACTACTGCTGCTGTGGCGGCGGCTGCGGCGCCGGCTCGGCGGTGACGTCGCTGCGCGGCGCCACCCCGGTCACCGTCGGCATCTGCTTGAGCTGGCCGACCTCGACGTCGTTCAGCGAGATATTCATGCGGTTGAGCGTGAGCCCGGTCACACGGTCCAGCTCCACCCGCGACTTCTCGTAGGCCGACATGGCGGTGACCAGGTTCGATTCCGCCTGCGCCAGGTCGCGCTGCGCCTGCAGCACCTGGAAGTTGGTGCTGGCGCCCAGGGCGTACTTCTTCTGCTCGGCGTCCAGCGACTGCAGCGCAAGCTCACGCCCCTTCTGCGCCGCCTCCACCCGCGCCCGGTTCTGCTGTACCGCGAACTGCGCGTTGCGTACCTCGATGCCGATCTGGTTCTGCAGCTGCTGCAGGCGCATCTGCGCCTGGCGGTACTCCAGCTGCGACCGCACCGAATCCGCCTGGGCCGCGCGGTTGCGGATAGGGATGGTGATGTTGAAGCCGACGGCATAGTCGGGGAAGTCGTGGCGGAACAGGCTGTGGAAGGCGTCGGAATAACCGGTCCGCGGGACGGAGCCGGCGGGCAGGAAGCGCCCGGCCGCGTCGTCGGCGGCATCGCAGCCATCCGGATCGCCGCCGGCGTTGGCGCAGGTGGCGAGCGCATTCTGAGAGCCTCCCAGACCGGCGTTGCCGTACCAGGCGACCAAGTCCAGGGTGGGCAGTAGTGCGTTCTTGGCGGCGCTGCGGCTGATGTCGCGGTTGGTCAGGTCGATGCGCGCCTGGGCCAGCTCCGGCCGGTGCGCCAACGCATCCTGCAGCAGGTCCTGGATGGGCACCACCGGCTCCTCCGCCGGGATGGCCATGGTATCGGTGGGGATCACGGTGGCCGTGGCCAGCGTCGGATCGGTCAGGTTGCGGGTGACGGCGTTCTTGATCAGCAACTGCTGCAGCTGCAGGTTGGTCTGGGCGACGATCAGCTCCTGCTGCCGGGTGGCCACTTCCGCCTCGGCGCGGGTGATCTCGATGGGCGCCAGCGTGCCGATCTCCACCTGCTTGCGGTTGTCCGACAGCGTCTTGTTGGCCAGGGCCAGCGACCGCTCCCGCACCTTCACGTCCTCGTAGGCGTTCACCAGATCCCAGTAGATGTTCTGGATCTGGCTGACGGTGGCGATCACCTGGTTACGGAACGACACGTCGGAGATCTCACGGTTGTTCTTGGCGATGCGGATGAACCGCATATTGGGCCCCAGGCCGAAGCCTTGCAGCAGCCGCTGCCGCACCGTCAGGCGGAAATTGCTGGCTACGTCGGGGTTGATGACCGCGCGGATGTTGTTGGTCGCCGTGCGCTGATTGTTGAAGGCGACGTTCATGCTGGTGCCGGTCTTGAATCCCTGGAAATAATTGAAGTTGGCGGTGCCGGTGTTCTGCTGGAAGGCGTTGGTGCCGGTCACGAACGAGCTGCTCAACGGGGTCGCGGTGTGGTTGATGTTGAGGCCCGCGCTCAAGATCGGATCGTAGCTGTCCACCGCGGCGCCCACGCCGACCGTGGACTGCACCAGGCCGCTGGCGCCGGTGCCGGCGCCGCCCGCGCCCGTGGTGGTGCCGCCCGCGCCTCCGCCCTGGGCGCCCGTTCCGAAGCCCCCGATCCCGCCACCCGGCGTGCCCTGCACCAGGCCGGTGGCCACGCCGCGTACCGTACCGCCGGCGTTGGCCCGCAGGATGTCGGTGTCGGCGATGGACAGGTTGTAGCGCGCGATGGCGACGTCCAGGTTGTTCTCCAGGGCCAGGGCGATGGCGTCGTTCAGCGACAGCATCAACTGGCCGCCGCGCATGAGCTGCTCGATGCGCGGCGTGTTGGCGAACACCGGCTCCGCCACCGGTTTCTGCAGGTAGGGCGCGAACACGTTGGGAAGGTGCGAATTCGGCCTGGAATAGTCCGGCAGCTGCGCCTGCGACAACACCGGCGCGGCCACCATCAGGACCAGCAAAAGCCCCAGGGGGCAAGAACGCATAAGCCGCATGCTTCTCTCCAGATGACTGTACAGAGGACTGACTTCAGTAAGACTGCTCTAGGCCGAAATCGTCACCTGTTGATACGGACGAAAGCGGCCCGAAGTTTCACTTTTCTGCGGCGCCCGCCGATGGCAGCGGAGCAGACGCGGATTTTCGCTTCGCAGGAGCCGGATAGTATAAATCACCAGCGCCGGTACTCCGGCGTGCCCATGCTCCGCAACTTCAAGTTCGTCCTGGCCTACGACGGCGCCGACCTGCACGGCTGGCAGGTGCAGCCCGGCCGCGCCACCGTGCAAGGCCTGCTGGCCGAGGCCCTCGCCCGCGTCACCGGCGTCGCCACGCTCCCCCAGGGCTCCGGCCGTACCGATGCCGGCGTGCATGCCCTGGCCCAGGTAGCCTCCGTGCAGATCGAGGCCAACATCCCCACATCGAACCTGCGCAAGGCTCTGAACGACCTGCTGCCGGCGGCGGTTCGGGTGCTGTCGGTGGAGGAGGTCCCGTCCGGCTTTCACGCCCGCAAGTCGGCCAAGGCCAAGACCTACCGCTATCGTATTTATCGCGGCGACCCCTGCCCGCCCTTCCTGGCCCGCTACGTCTATCACCACCCCTTTCCACTGGATGAAGCAGCCATGGTTTCCGCGGCAGAAATCGTTGTCGGCGAGCACGATTTCACTTCCTTCGCCGCCGTGGACCCCGAGCGCGGACGCGAGCACCGGGACGCCTCCAACGTCCGTACCGTCTTCTCCTCCCGGTTCGACCGCGAAGGCGACGAGTTGGCTTACACCGTCCGCGGAAGCGGCTTCCTGCACCACATGGTGCGCAACCTGGTGGGGACGTTCCTGCTGGTCGGGAAGGGGAACCTCACGCCCGCGGACGTGGCCCGCATCCTTGCGGAGAAGAACCGCTCTGCGGCCGGCGCTACCGCCCCCGCCAGCGGACTGTATCTGGTGAGCGTCGAATACTGATACCCTAGCGGCGCTTATGGCCACAGAGGCGCCCACCGCGGCAGCCACGATTGCGTCACTGGATCCAGCCACCGGCGAGGTGCTCGCGCAACTGCCCTGCGCTTCGCCGGCGGAGGTGCTCGCTGCCGTCGCCCGCGCCCGCGCCGCTCAGCCCGCATGGGCCGCGATGGGCCTGCGCCGCCGCATCGGCCACCTGCGCGAGTTCCAGCGCCTTCTGCATGCGAACAAGTCCGAGATCGCGCGCCTCATCGCCCGGGAAGCGGGAAAGCCCTGCGCCGAAGCCCTGGTCTCGGAGGTGCTTGTCGTCCTGGACGCGGCCGGCTTCCTGTCGGACAACGCCTTCCGCCTGTTGCGCGATGAACCCATTCGCCACTCCAATCCCGCCACCCGGGCCAAGCGCGGCTACCTGCGACGCGAGCCCCACGGCGTGGTCGGCATCATCGCGCCGTGGAATTACCCGCTCTCCACGCCCGCGGTCGAAGCGCTGGGCGCGCTCACCGCCGGCAACGCGGTGGTCATCAAGCCCTCGGAGTTCACCCCGCTGGTCGCCTTGGAGTTGAAGAAGCTGCTGGATGCTGCCGGCTATCCCGCCGGCCTGGTGCAGGTCACCGTCGGCGACGGCGCCACCGGCGCCGCGCTCGTCGAATCCGGCATCGACAAGTTGATCTTCACCGGCAGCGTGGCGACGGGAAAGCACGTCGCCCAGGCCGCCGCGGCACGCCTGTTGCCCGTGGTGCTCGAACTCGGCGGCAAAGACCCTATGCTGGTCCTGGACGACGCCGATGTGGACGTCGCCTCCTCCGCCGCCGTGTGGGGCGCCTTCATGAACGCCGGCCAGACCTGCCTTTCGGTCGAGCGCTGCTACGTCCACCGCAGCTTGTACGACCGCTTCGTCTCGGCTTGCGCGGAGAAGACGAAGCAGCTCCGCGTCGGCAACGGCCTGGACGAAGGCACCGATGTCGGCCCCATGATCCACGAGCGCCAGCTCCGCACCGTCGAGCGTCATGTCGAGGAAGCCCGCGTCGCCGGCGCCCGCGTGCTCACCGGGGGCCGGCGCCTGCCGCAACTCGGTCCCAACTTCTATGCCCCGACCGTCGTCACCGGCGTCGACCACTCCATGCGCCTGATGCGCGAGGAGACCTTCGGGCCGGTCCTGCCCATCGTGCCCTTCGATAGCGACGACGAAGCCGTGCGCCTCGCCAACGACAGCGACTTCGGTCTGGCGGCCAGCATATGGACCCGCGACCGCGCCCGCGGCGAGCGTCTGGCCGCGCGTCTGCAGGCCGGCACGGTCATGGTCAACGACGTCCTCAGCTGCTTCGGCATCAGCGCAGCGCCGCACGGTGGCGTGAAGTCCAGTGGGCTCGGCCGCACTCACGGCCGCCTCGGGCTGGAAGAGATGGCCCGCGTCAAGTACGTGGACTCCGACCTGCTGCCCACCGTGCGCAAGGTCTGGTGGTACGGCTACGGCCCGGAGTTCGCCCGCCAGATGGAGGGTTTCGTGGACTTGCTCTTCGGCCGCGGCCTCTTGCGCCTGTCCGCCGGCCTGCGCGCGGCCGCCACTTTCTTCCGCAAGGGCCGCCTGTAATCGGTGCAGACCTGCTGCCTGCTCCTGTAGAATGAACGGCTCCGCGATCCTTCTAACGTCCGCATCGAGGGTTCTCTTGGCGACGATGGACACCGAAATGGCGACGGCAGCCCCGCAGCTCCCCAACCACAAGCTCAAGGTCAAGAAGGTCGGCCAGCGCTCCTGCAACGAGAAGGACGAGAAGGGCAAGATCTGCGCCGGCCACCTCAAGCGCTGGTTCTACCTCACCGACGTGAAGGAACAGCAGTGCGGCGACGTGGTGCAGGCCTTCGGCCGCGACGCCGAGCTTTACCGCTGCGAGCACTGCAAGACCCTGTATCTGCCGAACCCGGAGGACGTGCGCGGGATGAACGTCGCCGGCAAGGGCGCCATCTCCACCTTCGGGCTGACTCTCCCGCCCAAGACCGACAAGGAGAAGACCGTCCCGCAGACCGCCGCCGACAAGGACAAGGCGGTGGAGAAGGCGCTTCCGGAGAAGTAGCAACATCAACCAGCAGGGGGTCTGGCGAGTCCGTGAACCGCAACGAGCTGATCTACGACTGGAACGAGGTCTTCCCGCGGGCCTTCAAGCCTACCGGGCCGGTGCTGCTGAACGACGAGTCCCTGCGCGACGGCCTGCAATCGCCCTCGGTCCGCGACCCCTCCATCCAGGACAAGATCGAGATCCTGCACCTGATGGACGAGCTAGGCATCAACGCCCTCGACCTGGGGTTGCCGGGCGCCGGGCCGCGCGCCGTCGCCGACGTCGAAGCCCTGGCCCGCGAGATCGTCCGCGCCAAGCTCAAGATCAAGGCCAACTGCGCCGCCCGCACCCACGAGAACGACATCCGCCCCATCGCCGAGATCCAGCAGCGCACCGGCCTGCGCATCGAGGCCGCGACCTTCCTCGGCTCCAGCCCCATCCGCCGCTACACCGAGGGCTGGACCGACGACTTCCTGCTCGAGACCACCGAGAAGGCCGTCAAGTACGCCCGCTCGCTCGACCTCGACGTCATGTACGTTACCGAGGACACCACCCGCTGCGATCCCCAGACCATCAAGCGCCTGTACACCGCCGCCATCGAGTGCGGCGCGCGCGCCATCGTGGTCTGCGACACCTGCGGCCACGCCACTCCCATGGGCGTCTTCTCCCTCATGAAGTTCATCGTGGAGGAGGTCGTACAGCCCTCGGGCGAGCACATCCGCATCGACTGGCACGGCCACTGCGACCGCGGCCTGGCGGTGGCCAACTCCCTGGCGGCGCTGATGGCGGGGGCCCACTGTGTTCACGCCTGCGCGGTCGGTATCGGCGAGCGCGTCGGCAATACCCAGATGGACCTGATGCTGGTCAACCTGAAGCTGATGGGCATCGAGCCCTGGGTCCACCAGGACCTGCGCAAGCTGAAGGCCTATTGCGAAGCCATCGCCCGCGCCACCGGCGTTCCCATCCCCAAGAACTATCCCGTGGTGGGCGACGATGCCTTTCGCACCGCCACCGGCGTGCACGCCGCCGCCGTCATCAAGGCCCTCAGGAAGAACGACCTGGAGCTGGCCAACTCGGTGTATTCCGGCGTCCCCTCGCACTACTTCGGGCTGGAGCAGATCATCGAGATCGGCCCCATGAGCGGCAAGTCCAACATCCTCTACTGGCTGGAGCGCCACAACCTGCCCATCTCGGAAGAGATCGTGGAACGCATCTACCAGCGGGCCAAGACCACCGACCGCTGCCTCACCGAGGCCGAGATCGTGGAGTGCTGCCCAGGGTCCGTGGCCAAAACTAGCGGCTGAAATCCGCCCCGAACAGGCTAAAATCGCGCCACATGTCGACCGAACCCAGGCCTGGGCGGCGTTCCGAGGAGGCGCCCCTCCAGGTGTGCTTGGACGTTTCCATCCCCGGCGACGTGGAGCAGATCGCTCCCCTGGTGCAGCGCGTCATCGGGCTGGCGCGCGAAAGACAGTCCTTTCCCGGCAAGGAAGACGAGGTCGCACTCGCCCTGCAGGAGGCCCTGGCCAACGCCATCCGCTACGGCGCCCGGAACGATTCCTCCAAGACCGTCCGCTGCACCGTCTCCTGCGGCAATCCGGGCGGCATGCTGATCGTCATCCGCGACCCCGGACCCGGTTTCGACCCCGCCTCGGTCCCCAATCCCATGCTCGGCGATAACGTCTACTTCGACCACGGTCGCGGCCTGCACATGATCCGCGCCCTCATGGACGAGGTCCACTGGGAGCGCAACGGCACCGAGATCCGCATGTGGAAAGCGTGACTCCCATCTTGCCTGTTCCCTTTTTCCTTTTGCCTTCTTGCGCCGCCTTCTTCGGTATATTCGCGGAGTGACCGTACCTGCGGCTATAGTAGTGGTCTGCATGGCCCAACTGACCAGCATCAGCGCGGCCCTGTCCACCCCGGCGGTGCGCGCCGAGGTGACGCGCGCGGCGGCCCACCCCCGCGTCCACCAGGCCTTCCAGTGGTTCCGCATCCACGAGCAGGAGCTGCGCGAGCGCCAGATGGAGCTGGCCCGCATCCCGGCTCCTCCCTTCGGCGAGAGCGCCCGCGGCGAGTGGCTGCGCGCCCGCTTCCAGGAGATCGGCCTCGAGGACGTCCACATCGACGAGGTGGGCAACATCTTCGGTCTGCACCCGGGGTTGGTGCCGCAGGAGCGGCTGGTCGCCGTCACCGCCCACATCGACACCGTCTTCCCCACCAACGCGCCCTTGAACGTGCGCATCGAGGGCGAGCGCATCTTCGGACCCGGCGTCTCCGACAACGGCGCCGGCGTCATCGGTTTGCTGGCCCTGGCCTCGGCCATGCAGCATGCGAACCTCCAGCACTCCGCCGGCATCGTTTTCATCGGCAACGTGGGCGAGGAGGGCGAGGGCGACCTGCGCGGCATGCGCCACATCTTCAGCCACCCGCGCTGGAAGGATTCCATCGGCTACACCGTCGTCATCGACGGCGCTTCCACCGACAGCATCGTGACCCAGGCCCTGGGCAGCCGCCGCTTCGAGGTCACCGTCCAGGGCGCCGGCGGGCACTCCTGGAGCGACTTCGGCACGCCCAACCCCATCACCGTGCTCTCCAAGGCCATCGCCAAGTTCAGCGAGGCGCAGCTGCCGTCGGAGCCCAAGACCAGCTACAACGTCGGCGTCATCCAGGGCGGCACCAGCGTGAACTCCATCCCCGAGTCGGCTTCCATGCGGGTGGACATCCGCTCCGCCTCGCCCGAGAACATCGACCAGGTGGAGTGCGCCCTGCGCGAGGCCGTGGCCTGGGCGGTGGCGGAGGTGGTCGCCGCCAGCAAGGCCCGCGGCGTCCGCGACACCGGCATCACCTACGACGTGAAGCTGATCGGCAGCCGGCCCGCCGCCGAACTCGACCCCAACGCCCGCATCCTGCAGGTCATTCGCGCGGTGGACCAGCACCTGGGCAACGTCAGCCGGGTGAACCGCGCCTCCACCGACGCCAACATCCCGCTCTCGCTGCACCGCCAGGCCCTCAGCACCGGCGCCGGCGGCTCCGGCGGCGGCGCCCACACCCTGCACGAGTGGTACGACCCCGCGGGGCGAGAGTTGGGGCTGAAGCGCCTGCTACTCACCATCCTGACCCTGGCTGACATCGCTCCCGATGAGCGCAAGCCTGCCGGCAAATGATCATGCGAACCCTCGCCGTGCTGTGCCTGCTGTCCGCCATGCCGCTCGCCGCTGAACAGCAGCAACAGTCCCCCGACCTGATCTTAGTCAATGGCGAGATCTACACCGGAGTGAACCAGCAGGCTCCGGGCTATCGCGGCCTGACAGTTATCTTT
>CAYTPH010000031.1:10122-15847 GCA_964439635.1 uncultured Terriglobales bacterium | reverse complement strand
TTTCTCGCGGGTGCTGCTGCGGGTGGGGAGGCTCGTCCACGTCCCGCCCGACGCCGACTCCGCCGCCCACCAGCGCTATCACGCCGAGCTGCAGGCGACGCTGGACCGGATCCGGACCTTCGCGGAAGCACAAGTCTCAAAACCCACCACGGAGACACGGAGACACGGAGTCGAGCAGGAATGATCGGCGCAGATCCGCGCCGATCCGCGGCAGTGGAAGCTTCTTTCTAACGGTTGACACTCTCATCCCTGCCCGCTACCCTCATTCCTCCGCTCTGACGGGCTGTTCTTTCCATCTCTGCGTTCGCGCGCGCCCGATGCGTTGTCGGGCGCTGGGAAGCGGGTGAGAACCCCGCGCTGCCGCGCAACTGTAAGCGAGTAGGCCGAAGCCACTGTTCCACGCCGGACGGGAAGGCCAGGCCACGCACCCTCGCCGAGCCAGGAGACCGGCGCGAAACGCCATCGATCCCACCCTTTCGCGTGCAAAGGAGATCGTCCCATGCTTCGCGCCGTCTGCATCTTGCTGTTCACCACCGCGGCCTTCGCCGCCGAACTCAAGGTCCAAGTCACCGACCCGCGCGCCGCCGTCGTGCCCGGCGCTCGCGTCGTCGTCTATCCCGCCGGGCAGGACAAGCCCAGCGCCTCCCAAACCACCACCCGCGAAGGCGCCGTGACATTCGATTTGCCTCCGGGCGAGTACCGCGCCGAAGTCCTGGCCGCCGGGTTCGCCGCTGCAAGCGTCAAAGCGTTTGCACCGGCGACCGTGTCCGTGCACTTGCGCGTCGCCACCGCGGCGGAGACGGTCGTGGTCACGGCCACGCGCGGTCCGGCGCCCGCCTCCGACAGCGCCGCCCTGGTCTCGCTGCTGGACGCTACCGCGCTCGCACTCGTCCAGCCGGTCGCGGTCAACGAGGCGGTACGCTACCTGCCGGGCGCGGTGGTCAACACCGCCGGGCGCCGCGGCAGCCAGTCGTCGCTGTTCGTCCGCGGCGGCGAGTCACGCTACAACAAGGTGGTGCTCGACGGCGTTCCGGTGAACGATCCCGGCGGCATCTTCGACTTTGGCGTGGTGCAGGCCGACCAGCTCGAGCGCATCGAGATGGCCCGCGGCGCCTTCAGCGTCCTTTACGGCTCCGACGCCATGACCAGCGTAGTCCAGCTGTGGACCGCGCCCGGGCGCACCCACACCCCCGAGCTGCGCTTCGGTGGCGACGGCGGCACCTTCGGTACCGGCCGCGGCTACGCCTCCCTCGCCGGGTCTCGCGGCCGCCTCGACTACAACCTCTTCGTCGAGCACCTGCGCAGCCAGGGCCAGGGCGTCAACGACGAGTACAGCAACACCGCCGAAGGGGTGAACCTGGGCGTGGCGTTTTCGCCGCGGGCCTCGCTGCGCCTGCGCTCGCGCTACTCCAACAACCACAGCGGCGTGCAGTCGTTCTGGTGGTTCAACGGCGCGGCGCTGCTTCCGCCCGACCAGGACCAGACCGCCCACCAGAAGAACTTCCTCGCCAGCCTGCAACTCGACCTGGCTGCGCCCGCTTCCTGGCAGCACCGCCTCACCGCTTACGAGTACAACCACCAGCGCCGCAACCAGGACACAGTCGCCGACCGCGGCTGCGACGTGGTGGCCTTCGACTTCCTCGACTGCTACTTCCTCGACCGCGCCAGCATCAACCGCGCCGGCCTCGACTATCAGGCCGACTGGACGCCGCGGTCCTGGGCGCGCGGCACCCTCGGCTACGAGTTCGAGGTCGAGAACGGCCGCTTCTTCTCCGAGTTCGAGACCCTCGACTTCCTGACGATGAAGCCGTTCCTCGGCAACTCGCGCACCACCGGCCTGCGCCGCAACCACGCCCTCTACGCCCAGCAGGTGCTGACCTTCGGTCGCGTCTCCCTGACCGGTGGGCTGCGCTTCGTCCACAACGAGAGCTTCGGGAACGACGTGGTCCCGCGCGCCGCCGTCTCCGTGCTGGCGCTGCGCGGCGGCGACCTCTTCAGCGGCACCCGCCTGCGCTTCGCCTACGGCGAAGGCATCAAGGCGCCGCGCTTCGAGGAGAGCTTCGGCATCAGCGGCACCTTCCCGGTGAATCCCAATCCCGACCTCCAGGAAGAGTCGTCGCGCTCGCTCGAAGCCGGCTTCCAGCAGTCGTTCGCCCGCGGCCGCCACTGGCTCTCGGCCACGTACTACAACAACCAGTTCCGCAACCAGATCGTCTTCCGCACCGACCCAGTCACCTTCATCGGCCAGTACGTGAACGTCGGGCGCAGCTTCGCCCACGGCGCCGAAGTGGAGTGGCAGAGCCGCCTGCGCTCCGACCTGACGCTTACCGCGGCCTATGTCCACACCTCCAGCCAGGTGCTGGAGCAGCCCGCCGCATTCGACCCATTGTTCGCCGCCGGGGCGCCGCTGCTGCGCCGCCCGCGCCACTCCGGCATGGCGCGGCTCACCTACTCCGGGCGCCGCTGGGGAGGGAACCTGGGGATGACCGCTGTGGGCCGCCGCAGCGACTCCGACTTCATCGGCCGGGGCGTCACCCACGCCGCCGGATACGCACGCGTGGACCTGGGCGCGTGGTACGCCCTCAACCGCCACATGACCGCCTACGCCAACGTGGAGAACGCGCTGAACAAGCGATACAACGAGGTCGCCGGCTATCCGGCACTGAAGGCCAACTTCCGGGCGGGCATGCGCTTTCGTCTGGGTAGGGAGTAGGGAAGAGGGATAGGCAAGGAGAATCGCAAAGGGCGCAAAGAAAAGCGCAAAGAACGCAGAACAAAGAAGAGATGATTCTTGCGTGCTTTGCGGGTCCTTTGCGACCTTTGCGGTGATCTTTTCCTGTCCTACTCGGAGATCTCGACGTGGTCCACCACGCCGACGATAGCCATGTCCACCGGCGACTTGGGGCGGTTCACGGCCATCATGGCCGACTGGCCTTCCTGCACTACCAGCACGCGGTCGCCGATGCCGGCGTCCACCGCATCCAGCGCCAGCACGGCCTCGCCGCGGTCGCTGCCGTCGGGGTTGATGGGCTGCACCAGCAGGATCTTCCGCCGCTCGTGCGACGCATGCTTCTGGCTGGCCACTACCTCGCCGATCACCCGCCCCAGGATCATCGCCGCCCCCGCGCGTCCTTGCCGTTCTTCTTCGCCGGCTCGGGTTCGGCGACCTGCTTCTGGTCGGGGGTGATCTCGTCCACGATGCCGACGATGGAGGCATCGGTGGGCACCTCGGTGGCGCCGAAGGCCAGCGAGGCCTCGCGCCCGCGGCACCAATACACCATCTCGTGGAAGCCGGCGCCGATGGCGTCCACCGCCACGAACGGACGCCCGCGCGGTTCGCCCGTCTTCGCCAGTGGCTGGATCACGAGCAGTTTGCGCCCCTCCAACGCCTCGGACTTGACGGTGCAGACCACCGTGCCGACAACTCTCGCTAACATCATTTCGCGCGCGCCATCCGATCCCCCGACTCACTCGCTCCGGGGTCCCCGGCGCGCCCGGTTTTGGCGCGCTGGGGTGGGAGCATCATTTGCGTTTGGCTCCGGCTGCAGCGGTCTCCGCTTCGGTGTCCATGCGCACGGTGTCCACGATGCCGACGATGGCCGCGTCCACGGGCGACTGCGTGCCGCCGGCCATGCGCGCCGACGACCCGCTGACGATCAGCACCGTCTCGTGGAAACCCGCGCCCACCGTGTCCACCGCCACCAGGTACGAACCCTCGGGATCGCCCGTCGGCGACACCGGGCGGCACACCAGCAGCTTGCGCCCTTCCAGGCGCTCGTCCTTGCGGGTGGCGACCACCGTGCCCACTACTCGGGCCAGGATCATGACTGCCTCCTAGGCGTTCGCCGACTTGCCCGAGCGCCCGATGGGCAGCACGTCTTCCAGGCTGGCATGCGGACGCGGGATCACGTGCACCGCGATCAGCTCGCCCACGCGCCGCGCCGCTGCCGCGCCGGCATCGGTCGCCGCCTTCACTGCCGCCACGTCGCCGCGGATGATCGAGGTCACGTACCCCGACCCGATCTTCTCCCAGCCCACCAGCTGCACCTTGGCGGCCTTCACCATCGCGTCCGAGGCCTCGATCATGGCCACCAGCCCGCGGGTCTCGATCATTCCCAGTGCTTCGCCCATCGCTTCCTCCAGAACAGTCGCGAGCCGCAAGCCGCGAGTCGCGAGCAATGAACTCTAAAAGACCATCTGCAAACTAGCAACTGACAACTGACAACCGGCAACTACCACCGCCGCTTCCTTTGCCGCACGGCTTCTTCCACCAGCGACTCCAACTCCTGCCTCGTAACCGTGATCCGGTCCACCGAGCCGCCCATCGCCGCCTGGGCCGCGTGCGACGGCTGCGGCGGGCCCGCGGTCACCGGACATCCCGCTGAGGCCGGCGCCGCCGTGGTCACGCCCTCGTACTTGGCGCGCACCTCCATCAGCTTGCCCACGTCTTCCGAGCTCAGCAACTGCGCCCGCCCCAGCTGGTGCGTCACCAGCGCGATCTTGGCGAAGTGCTCCACCGTCTCCATCTTCATGTAGGCGCGGGTCAGGTCCTCGGCGTAGGTCACCACCCCGTGGTTGGCCATCAGGATGGCGTCGTACGTGGGGATCAGCGGCTCCAGCGCGTCGGTCAGCTCCGGCGTGCCCGGCGTGCCGTACCGCGCCAGCGGGATGCACCCCAGCGCCAGCACGATCTCCGACACCAGCGCCTGGTTCAGCGGCAGCCCGGCGGCGGCGTAGCCGGTGGCGGTGGGCGGATGCGCGTGCACGATGCCCTTGATGTCCGGCCGCAGCCGGTAGATCAGCAAGTGCATGGCGATCTCGCTGGAGACGTTGCGCCGCCCCATCACCCGCTTGCCCTTCATGTCCACCACCACCAGGTCCTCGGGGGTCATCATGCCCTTGCTCATGCCGGTGGGGGTGGAGAGGACGCTGTCGTGGTCCAGCCGCACCGAAAGGTTGCCGTCGGTGGCCGCCACATAGCCGCGCTCGTGCACCATCTTGCCGAAGCGGACGATGTCTTCCCGGTGCTGGCGCTCGCTCTTCATTTACTACATCTGTAGTAGGTAGTCTTGTGGGGCGAACGGCGTATGCTACAGCACCCCGCACGGCAGGGCAAATCCCTCCGTAACCCGAGCAGTCACCGTGGATTCGGGCGGATAGCGGCTACAATCCGCGCATGGGACGAGGGCATACCGCAGCCACGGTGCTGGCGCGCCTGGCGCTGGCCGCGGGCTTCCTGTCGGCGGTGGCCGACCGCTTCGGCTACCGGGGAACGCCGGGCACCCCTGGCGTCGCCTGGGGCGATTTCGCCGTCTTCCTCGCCTACACCGGCAAGATCACCTACGCCCCGGACTTGCTGGTTGCGGTGCTGGGCTGGACCGCCACCGTCCTGGAAGTGCTCTTCGCCTTCCTGCTCTTCGTCGGCTTCCAGACGCGCCTGGCCGCGCTGGGCAGCGGCGTGCTGCTCGCGCTGTTCGCCGTCGCCATGGCCGCAGCCACCGGGCCCAAGAGCGCGCTGGACGCCTCCGTCCCCGCGGCCGCCGCCGCCGCTTTTCTGCTGGCCACCTTCCGCGACTTCCCCTACTCCCTCGACACCCTCATCGAGAACCGCCGGTAAGGTCTTCCTTCGTGCTCCCTTTGTGCACCTTCGTGTTGAAGCTTCTCCCTCACACAAAGGAACACGAAGGAGGCACGAAGGAACACGAAGGATAGAATCGGCGTGTGC
>CAYTPH010000031.1:0-10112 GCA_964439635.1 uncultured Terriglobales bacterium | reverse complement strand
TGCTACCCGGTCTTCGCCCACGACTACAATCGGAGCGTGCTGGTCTCCGACTTCGATTACCACCTGCCGGAGGAGCTGATCGCGCAGGAGCCGCTGGCCGACCGCGCCACCTCCCGCATGCTCCACCTCGACCGCGCCAGCGGCCGCTGGCAGGACCGCGCCTTCCGCGAATTCCCCGACCTGCTCCGCGCCGACGATTTGGTGGTCTTCAACAACACCCGCGTCTTCGCCGCCCGCCTCTTCGGACACCGCGCGGGCGCCCGCGCCCAGCCCCTCAGCCCCCGCAACCCCGCCTTCAAGGACTTCCTCAAGGGCAAGGTGGAAGTGCTCCTAACAAGGCGCCTGACGCTTTCGGAGGGGCACCGCTTCAGCGGTGCCGTGATTTCAGCCAGGGATGAAGCGGCTTTAGCCGCTGAGGGCGAGCTATGGGAGGCCCTGGTGAAGCCCGGCCGCAAGATCGGTGTCGGCGAGCGCCTCTCCTTCGGCGAACACGAACTCGAGGCCGAGGTCGTCGCCCGCGGCGAATTCGGCGAGCGCACCCTGCGCTTCGCCCCGGTCCCCGATTTCTTCGCCGCCATCGAGCGCCTGGGCCACGTGCCTCTGCCGCCCTACATCGCCCGCTCCGACCGCCCTGCCGACCGCGAGCGCTACCAGACGGTCTACGCCCGCGAACGCGGCTCGGTGGCCGCCCCCACCGCCGGCCTCCACTTCACGCCCGAGGTCCTCGACCGCCTGCGCGCCCGCGGCATCGAGACCGCGGAGATCACCCTGCACGTCGGCCTCGGCACCTTCCAGCCGGTGCACGTCGAGAACGTCGAGGAGCACAGGCTCCACAGCGAGTGGTTCCAGATCTCGGAGGAAGCCGCGCGGCGCATCAACGCCGCTCTGGAAGCCGGCCGCCGCGTGGTCGCCGTCGGCACCACCACCGTCCGGACGCTGGAGTTCGCCGCCCGCTCCGGACGCATCTCCGCCGGCTCCGGTGAAGCCGACATCTTCATCTACCCCGGCTACCGGTTCCGCGTGGTCGGCGCTTTGCTCACCAACTTCCACCTGCCCAAGTCCACGCTGCTGATGCTGGTGTCGGCCTTCGCCGGCCGCGAGCTGACTCTGGCCGCTTACCGTCACGCCGTCGCCCAGCGCTACCGCTTCTACTCCTACGGCGACTGCATGCTGATCGAGTGAACAGCCGCCGTGTCCACCAAAAACCTCACCACGGATTCCCACCGATCGAAGATGAGCAAGGACATCCGTGAAGATCCGTGGCGATCCGTGGTGAGGTGTTCGAGCGGGCTACACCCTGGGCGGACCTTGCTAAACTGAGATGTTGCCCTCCCAGTCTTCCAATCCGAAGCCGCGCGTCTTCCTCATCGACGCCATGTCGTTCATCTTCCGTGCCTACCACGCCATGGCGCGGCAGCGGCCCATGTCCACCAAGGCGGGCGTGCCCACCGCCGCCACCTACGTCTTCGTCAACATGCTGCGCAAGTTGCGCGACGACTTCCACCCCGAGTACCTGGCCGCGGTCTTCGACGTCTCCGCGCCCACCTTCCGCGACACCCAGGCGGCGGAGCTCAAGTCCATCCGCAAGTACGACAGCGCCACCAAGACCTTCCAGGAGGTCGCTTACGGCGGCTACAAGGCCAACCGCGCCGCCATGCCGCCCGACCTCGCCCAGCAGCTCCCCTACATCCGCCGCGCCCTCGACGCCTTCCGCATCCCCATCCTGGAACACGCCGGCTTCGAGGCCGACGACGTCATCGGCACCCTCGCCCGCCAGGCCGCCGCCCAGTCCCACCCCGTGTTCGTCGTCTCCAACGACAAGGACATGCTGCAACTGGTGGACGACCGCGTCCACGTCCTCAACCCGCCCAAGGACAACCTGGTCTGCGACCCCGCCAAGGTGGAGGAGCTCCTGGGCGTTCGCCCCGAGCAGGTGGTGGACGTGATGGCGCTGCGCGGCGACCCCGTCGACAACATCCCCGGCGCCCCCGGCATCGGCGACAAGGGTTCGGTCGAGCTCATCCAACAGTTCGGCTCCGTCGAGGCCGCCCTCGAGCGCGCCGCCGAAGTCCAGCGCAAGAGCTACCGCGAGTCCCTGCAGAACAACCGCGAGGCGGTGCTGAAAAGCAAGGAGCTGGTCACCATCGACACCCACGTGCCGGTGGAGCTCGACCTGGAGGGGATGCGCGCCCAGGACCCGGACATCGAGGCCTGCCGCCAGCTCTTTACCGAGCTGGAATTCACCACCCTGGCCAAGGAGTTCGCTCCCGGCATCCAGGTGGAGGAGACCGACTACCAAGAGGCCAGGACCGCCGCCGAGGTCGAGAAGGCCATCAAGTCTCTGAAAAAAGGAAGAGCGCTGGCGCTGGCGCTGCCCGCCGCCACCGCCGCCGCGCCGCCGGAGGAAGAAGAGGACGAGGACGATGGCGGCACGCGCTCGCTGCCCCTGACCGCCGCGCCCGGCTCACCCCCACCCCTGGGCACGATGGCGATCTCAGCTACGGCCGGCAAGGCACTGAGTCTGGACCCCGCCGGTCCCGCCGGCGCCGCGCTGAAGGACGCCCTCGCCGACCCCAAGCTCCCCAAGGCGGTCCACGATTACAAGTCCGCCCTCCACGCTCTCCAGCCGCACGGCATCGAGCTGGCGGGCGTGCAGGACGATCCCTCGCTTTACTCCTACCTCATTAATCCCACCTACGCCGCCCACGGCCTGGCCGAGGTCGCGCTCCGCAACTTCAACCTGAAGCTCTCCGGCTCGGTCGCCGAAGCTGCCGACCTCACCGGCCGCCTGGCCGCCGCCCTGCGTCAGGAAGTCGAAGAAGCCGGGCTGATGAAGGTCTACGAGGAGATCGACCTTCCTCTGGTTCCCGTCCTCGCCCGCATGGAAGACGCCGGCGTGAAGATCGACTCCCACGTGCTGGCGGAGATGTCCACCCGCCTGGAGAAAGACATCGACGCCAAGGCCCGCCAGATCTGGTCCCTGGCCGGGCAGGAATTCAACATCAATTCGCCCAAGCAGCTGGGCGACGTGCTGTTCAACAAGATGGGCCTGCCCAAGCCCATCAAGTACGGCAAGGGCAAGGTGGTCTCCACCGCCCAGGACGTGCTGGAGGAGCTGGCCGCCGAGCACCAGGTCGCCGGACTGGTCCTCGAGTTCCGCCAGGTCTCCAAGCTCAAGTCCACCTACGTGGACGCCCTGCCCGCGCTGCTCAACTCCTCCACCCGCCGCCTGCACACCACTTTCATCCAGACCGGCGCGGTCACCGGCCGCCTGGCCTCCATCAATCCCAACCTGCAGAACATTCCCATCCGCAGCGAGCTGGGGCGCGAGATCCGCGCCGCCTTTACCGCCGAGCCCGGCCACCTGCTGCTCTCCGCCGACTACTCCCAGATCGAGCTCCGCCTGCTCGCCCACTTCAGCGACGACCCGCTGCTGCTCGAGGCCTTCCGCCGCGGCGACGACATCCACACCCTCACCGCCTCGCGCGTCTTCGGCGTGCCTCCGCTCATGATCGACGCCGAACACCGCCGCCGCGCCAAGGCCGTCAATTTCGGCATCGTCTACGGCCTCTCCCCCTTCGGCCTGTCGCAGCAGCTGGGCATCGAGCAGAAGGAGGCCAAGAAGTTCATCGAGGGCTATTTCGCCACCTACCGAGGGGTGCGCGCCTTCATCGACCGCACCCTCGACGAGTGCCGCCGCGAGCAGAAAGTGCGCACCCTGTTCGGGCGCGTCCGCCCCATCGGCGACATCAACAGCAAGAACCCCAACGCCCGCGGCTTCGCCGAGCGCACCGCCGTCAACACCCCGCTGCAGGGCACCGCCGCCGACCTCATCAAGATCGCCATGATCCGCATCGACCACGAACTGCTCCGCCGCAAGCTCCGCTCGCGCATGACCCTGCAGGTCCACGACGAGCTGGTCTTCGAGGTCCCCGAGTCCGAGGTCGAGACCTTGCGCACCCTGGTTCGGGAGCAGATGGAAAACGTCCACCAGCTGAAGGTGCCGCTCACCGTCGAACTCGGCGTCGGGCCCAACTGGAGAGACCTGGGATAGCTCGCACCCGGCGAGCCGGCCTTGTTTGCTACCATTCTTCCGCCATGAGCACCGCAAGCACCACCACCGACCCGCGCTTCCCCATCGGCCCCTTCACCTATCAAGGCCCGCACGGCGACAGCGAGCGAAGGCGGATGATCCGGGAGATCGCCGCCCAGCCCGAGCGCCTGCGCGCCGCCGTCGCCGGCCTCTCCGACGCGCAACTCGATACGCCCTACCGCGAGGGCGGCTGGACGGCGCGCCAGGTGGCGCACCATTTGCCGGATTCCCACATGAACGCCTTCATCCGCCTCAAGCTGGCGCTCACCGAGGACACCCCCACCATCAAGCCCTACGACGAGAGCGCCTGGGCCAAACTGGCCGACGCGCGCATGCCCATCGAGGTGTCGCTTGTCCTGCTGGACGCCGTCCACAGGCGCTGGGTCGAGCTGTGGAACGCGATGTCGCCTGCCGACTGGTCGCGCACGTTTCGCCATCCCGAGCGCGGCGTGATGGACCTGGATCAGCTCCTGGCTCTCTACTGCTGGCACGGATCTCACCACGTGGCGCATATCACCGCGCTGCGGGCGCGGATGGGGTGGTAAGCCGCGCGCTCTAGGCCCCCGTCTCGTCCTCCGAAGCGTCGGGCGTGGAGGAAGGCGGATCGCTGGTCGGGAAGGAGCCCGCAAACAACGGGATACGACAGAACCATCAGTGTTGATCCGTGTCAATCCGTGGTGAGCTTTTGGTGTCTTCGTCCCCGGCTCTGATTATTGTTAAACTGCGCCCGTGGGCGGGTTCGATCAGCTCGGGCTGGGGTTCCAGCAGGCGCCGCAGCGGCGCATCTGGAATGTCCGCGACCTGATCGCGGCGGTGCGCACCTCGCTGGAGCGCGAGTACACCGACGTCTGGGTCGAGGGCGAGGTCTCCAACTACCGCCCCGCCGACTCCGGCCACCTCTATTTCACCCTCAAGGACGGCGACGGGCAGTTGCGCATCGTGATGTTCCGCTCCGCGGCGCGGCTGCTGCGCTTCAAGCCCGAGAACGGCATGCAGGCGATCGCCCGCGGCCGCATCACCGTCTACGAAGCCCGCGGCGAGCTGCAACTGATGGCCGAGTACCTGGAGCCCAAGGGCGCCGGGGCGTTGCAGGTCGCCTTCGAGCAGTTGAAGGCCAAGCTGGAAGCGGAAGGCCTGTTCGCGCGCGAGCGCAAGCGTCCCATCCCGGCGCTGCCGCGGCGCATCGGCGTGGTCACCTCGCCGCGCGGGGCGGCCATCCAGGACATCCTGAACATCCTCCGGCGGCGGCACGAGAGCGTGCACGTGCTCATTTTCCCGGCGCAGGTGCAGGGCGAGGACGCCCCCCGCGAGCTGAGCGCCGGCGTGGACTACTTCAGCCGCGCCGACAATGTGGACGTCGTCCTCATCGCGCGCGGCGGCGGCTCGGTCGAGGACCTGGCCGCCTTCAACGACGAGGGCCTGGCGCGGGCCATCGCCGCCTCCCAGGTGCCGGTCATCTCGGCGGTGGGGCACGAGACCGACTTCACCATCGCCGACTTCGTCGCCGACCTGCGGGCGCCCACGCCCTCGGCGGCGGCCGAGCTGGTGATCGAATCCAAGCATCGGCTGGAGGAGCGGGTGGAGAACGCGCGCCACCGCCTGGGCAACGCCATGCGCTATCGCCTGTCGATGACCCAGCGCCGCCTGCTGGAGCTGACCCAGCACCGGGCCATGCAGCGCCTCGAGAACCTCATTCGCGGGAGGCAGCAGCGGGTGGACGAACTGGTCTACCGGCTGGATGCGGCGGGACGGCGGCTCCTGGGCGACTACCGCCGCCGGCTGGATTACGCCGCGGCCCGGGTGCGCCACTTCGACCTGCGCCGGCAGCTCGCGGCAATGCGCAAGGAGATGGCGGCGCGGGTGGCGGCGCTGGCCGCGGTACTGCGGCGCACGCTCTTGCAGCGGCGCGGGCGGCTGGAACAGTGGACCGCTCGCCTGGAGGAGCTGTCGCCCGTCAAGATCCTGGAAAGAGGGTACGCCTTGGTGTTCGATGCCCACGGCAAGCTGGTGAAGGACGCGGTGCGGGTGAAAGCGGGCGAGGAGATCAGGGCGCGGGTGGCGAGGGGCGAGATCGCGGCTATCGTGAAGAAGAGCTGATCACGGAGTTCGAAATAGACTGCGTGGCCGTTCCGCCCAGCAGAACGGCCGCTTCACTCGCGATGACAGAAGACCTAGTCGGCGCCGGCGCCCACCAGGGTCAGCGACCCCAGCGCTTCCAGCACCGCGCCGTGGCCGGCGCGCGAGTCCAGCGCGATGTCCACTCCGGGGTGGCGGCCGCTGTTGTGCAGCACCAGCACGGCGGTGTCTTCGTTCGCCTTCTTCACCATGTAAGGCAGGTGGTGGCGGTCGTCCTTGTTCAGGGTGTGGCCGAGGACCACGATGTCGTAGCGGCCGCTGCGAACGGCGGCCTCGATGGCCTGCCGGCCGAGGACGCGCTGCACCGCGTAGCCGGCCTGCTCGAACACGTCGGCTTCGGCGGCCAGCGTCTTCTCGTCGGCTTCGCCGTACAGGATGCGGATGGCTGGGTTCTTGGGCATGGTACCCCCTGGCCGAGAAGCGTAGGGCAGGTGCCGACGCCCGGGTAGGTCACCTTTGACACAGGTGGAAACTGGTCGAAAGTAATGTAGCCCGCGCGCCCTCGCGCGGGTTCGTTCGCGGCGCGGCAGCCCCGAACCTTCGGGGCCGCGGTGAGTCAAAGACCCGCGCCCCGCAAAATCCTGAATTACAATCTAAACTGCGCGGTTGCTGGCGCGGAGGACAGCCTTGTTCAGCCAGGGATGGGCGCGGGAACTCGACGTATCGCTGGTGTCGGTGCTCGACATCCTGATCGTCGCCGTGGTCATTTACGAGTTCCTGGTGCTCATCAAGGGCACGCGTGCCTTCCAGATGGCGGTGGGCGCGGCGGTGCTCATCGCCGCCTTTTACGTGGCGCAAGTCGGCGAACTCAAGACCGTCAACTGGCTGGTGAGCACCTCTCTTCCGTACGGCATCTTCGCCCTCATCGTCATCTTCCAGGCGGAGATCCGGCAGGGGCTGGCCAAGGTGGGGCGCAAGCTCACCGGCGCGCGCGGGGCGCTGCCCGCCGACGGCTCCTACGACGACATCGTGCTCGCCGCCAACCTCTTCTCCCAGAACCAGACCGGCGCGCTGATGGTGCTCGAGCGCGAGATCGGCCTGCGCACCTACATCGAATCGGGCGTGCCCCTGGACGCTCACCTGAGCTACGACCTGCTGGCCACCCTCTTTCGTCCCAGCGCGCCGCTGCACGACGGCGCCGTCATCATCCAGAAGGACCGGGTGGCGGCCGCCGCCTGCTTCCTCCCGCTCTCCATGAACCCGGTGCTCTCCACCCAGCTGGGGACGCGCCACCGCGCCGGCATCGGCGTGACCGAGGAGACCGACGCCGTGGCCGTGATCGTCTCCGAAGAGACCGGCTCCATCAGCCTGGCGGTGGCCGGGCAGATCGAGCGCGACATCACCGTCGAGCACCTGCGCGCCCGGCTGAGCCAACTGCTCCACCGCTACGTGCCGCCGAGCGCGCTGCCCACTCCCATCGAAGCGGAGGCCGACGAGCCCTCGCCGCCGCGTGCCCAGCACGTCCCCCCGGAGGTGGAGCGCTAAGTGGACCTGCTGCGTCGCCTGGTCGTGCACAATTTCGCGCTCAAGCTGATCGCCCTGGTCGCCGCCGTGGTGCTGTGGTGGGCGGTGTCGAAGGACCCGACCATCGAGGTCTCGTTCAACGTCCCCATCGAGTTCCACAACGTGCCCGAGGAGCTGGAGCTGGCGGCGGAGGCGGCGCCGCAGATGCAGATCCGCGTGCGTGGCCCCCAGCGCCGCGTCCGCGAGCTCACCCAGGCCGACGTTCGCCCGGTCGTGGACCTCGCCGGCTCGCAGCCGGGCGAGCGCACCTACGACCTCACCACCGCCAACATCAGCGTCCCCGGCGGGATCGAGGTGGTGCAGGTCACGCCCTCCAGGCTGCGCCTGCAGTTCGACCGCCGGGCCACCCGCGAGCTCGAGGTCCGGCCCCGCGTGGTGGGCAACTTCCCCGACGGCTACGCCCTGCAGAAGGTGGTCGCCGACCCGCCGCGCATCACCGTGGTTGGCCCGGAGAAGCACATCGCCGCCCTGGACGCCGCCATGACCGATCCCGTGGACGCCACCGGCGTCATGGGACAGCAGACCTTCACCACCAACGCCTACGTAGCCGACGCGCTGGTGCGCGAGGTGCGGCCCACGCCCATCCGCGTCACCGTGATCACCGCCAACATCAAGAAGGACCGCTGATGGGCACTGGGGCAGGAATGGGACGAGCGACAGAACGCAAATTGTTCGGCACCGACGGCATCCGCGGCGTGGCCGGCGATTTCCCGCTGGACATCCAGACGGTGTTCGCCATCGGCCGGGCGCTGGGCCGGCACCTGGCCGGCAGCGGCGGCGCCAGGGTCGTGATCGGGCAGGACACTCGCGAGTCCAGCCAGTGGATCGCCGACGAGCTGGCGGCGGGGCTGAACAGCGTCGGCGTCGGCGTGGACAGCGCGGGCGTGGTCACCACTCCAGCCGTGGCCTACCTGGCGCGCGAGCGCAAGTGCGCCGCCGGCGTGGTGGTGTCGGCCTCGCACAATCCCTGGACCGACAACGGCATCAAGGTCTTCGGCGGCGACGGCTACAAGCTGGCCGACTCGGTCGAGCTGGCGGTGGAGCACGAGATCTTCGCCGCCCTGGCCGCCACCGGCCACGCGGACGAGGCCGGCGCGCCCGAGTCTCCCGACGCCATGCTTCCCGGCGACGCCGAGCTGCGGCGGGCGTACGTCCGCTGGCTCACCCGCACCGTGGACCGCGCCGCACTGGGCGGCATGCGCGTAGTGGTGGACTGCGCCAATGGCGCCGCCAGCGAGCTCGCCCACGAGGTCTTCTGGGCCTGCGGCCTCCACGCCACCTTCACCCACGACCAGCCCGACGGCCAGAACATCAACCAGGGCTGCGGCGCTCTCCATCCCGAGACCGTCGCCCGCGCCGTCCTCGACAACAACGCCGACCTGGGCGTCACCTTCGACGGCGATGCCGACCGCGCCCTCTTCGCCTGTTCCAAGGGCAAGGTGGTGAACGGCGACGCCGTGCTGCTGCTCTCCGCCCGCGAGATGAAGCAGCGCGGCACCCTGAACGCCGACACCGTCGTCGCCACCACCATGTCGAACATGGGCCTGGAGGCGGCGCTGCGCCGCTCCGGCATCCGCATGCTGCGCGCCCCCGTCGGCGACAAGTACGTGCTGGAGGAGATGCGGAAGACCGGCGCCACCCTCGGCGGCGAGCAGTCCGGCCACATCATCTTCCGCGACGGCGACTCCACCACCGGCGACGGCCTGCTCACCGCGCTGCACGTGCTGGAGACCGTGGGCCGCAGCGGGCGCACCCGCAGCCAGCTGGTCGCCGACCTGAAAGTCTTCCCCCAGGTCATCAAGAACGTGCGGGTGCGCGAGAAGAAGCCACTGGAGCAGATCCCGGAGGTGGCCGCGGCCATCGCCGCCGCCGAGCGCGAGCTCGACGGCAACGGCCGCGTGGTGGTGCGCTATTCCGGCACCGAGGCCCTGGCGCGGGTGATGGTGGAGGCCGAGTCGGAGGAGAAGATGCGCCACAGCGCCGCCGCCATCGCCGACGCCATCCAGAAGGCGCTGGGCTCGTAGGTCATGCCAGATGCCGAGAAGATCCTGCTGTTCCTCTTCGGCCTATTCTGGGCCGCCAGTGGAGTTTACGTCGTTCTGTTTCCAGAAGAGTTCGTCAAACGTACGCAGTGGCCTTGGACACGGCTTCCCGTCTGGGCTGCCAGAATCCTTGGCGCTCTCTTCCTCACTGGAGCTGTGTGGTTCTTCGCGCGCTCCATAGGATAGATACGCAGTGCTAAGCAAATCCGAGACCATCCACATCGGCCCAGACGATCGCCTCTTCGTGCTGACCGGGGCGGGCATCAGCGCGGAGAGCGGGCTGCCCACCTTCCGCGGCATGAACGGCCTGTGGCGGC
>CAYTPH010000030.1:0-16181 GCA_964439635.1 uncultured Terriglobales bacterium | reverse complement strand
GCTGAACCGCAAGCGGGCCATGGAGCTGCTGCAGCGCATGAAGGAGCATGCCAAGAGCTGGGCGCTGTACGTCTTCTCTTCGGCGAACGCCATCCGCAAGTACACCCTGGCCGAGCTGGTGGAGCTGGGGATCTCGTGGATCTGGCTGGGGCTGGAATCGCCGCGCTCCGGCTACGCCAAACTGCAGGGAGCGGACACCCGCGCCCTGGCCGCCGAGCTGCGCCAGCACGGCATCAAGCTGCTGGGGTCCACCATCGTCGGCATGGAGCACCATACTCCGGAGAACATCCGCGAGGAGATCGAACACGCCGTCTCCCACGCCACCGACTTTCACCAGTTCATGCTGTACACGCCCGTCCCGGGCACGCCCCTCTACCAGCAGATGAGGGACGAAGGCCGCCTGCTGGACACCGATCTGGCCGATATCCACGGCCAGTTCCAATTCAATTTCCGCCACCCGGCCATCACCCCGGAGCAGTCGAAGGGCTTCCTGGACTGGGCGTTCCAGCGGGACTTCGAGCGCAACGGGCCCAGCCTGTTCCGCATCTGCCAGACCACGCTGCAGGGATGGAAGCGGTACAAGCAGCACCCCGACCCGCGCATCCGGCAGCGCTTCGAATGGGAGGTGCGGGAATTGAAGAACAGCTACGCCGCCCTGCTCTGGGCGATGGAGAAGCGCCTCCGGCGCACCAACCGGGACGTGAGCCGCAGGATCCACGACCTGCGCCGCGATATGGCGCGCGAGTTCGGGGTGCTCACCCGCGTGGCCGCCAACCTCGCCGGCCCCTTCGTCCTGTGGGCGCATCGCCGGGAGGAGAAGCGGCTGGCGCGCGGCGTCACTTACGAGCCGCCCACCATAGTCGAGCGGCGTAACTGGGAGCTGGCGGAGGACGCGGGCCGCTGAGCGCGGAGTAGAATCCGCTCATGAGCGATGACGCTCTTGCTCCTTTGCACGGCCACAAGTACCTGAACCTGGCCAGCTACCGCCGCAACGGCCAGGAGGTCCTCACTCCGCTCTGGTTCGCCGAGCGCGCTGGCCGGGTCTACGTCATGACCCGGAGCGACTCCTGGAAATACAAGAGGATCAGGAACAACCCACAGGTGTGGATCGCCCCCTCGACCATGCGCGGGCGGATCGTGGGGCCGAAGATCCGGGCCAGGGCCCACATTCTCCCGCGGGAGGAGTGGGAGGAAGCCAGAGCGCTGCTCCGCCGCAAGTACTGGCTGATGCGAGTACCCTGGTTGTGGAGCAAGCACAACGTCTTCGTCGAGCTGAACCCGACACCCTGAGACCGCGAGTCGTCCCGCCTCCCTACCCTACCCTACGGAATCTGGAACATGGGGCAGCTCGCCTATCCATGTTTCGGGACCCGCCTTCTGACTTCGCTCCCAGCACCCGCTGCGATTCGTCCCTGGTGGCCCGCCGGGCCGCTGTAGACGCCGTTAGCTGCTTGGTTATCTTGCTTATTTTCAAATAATTAACGAGACACTTGGGCTTCAGTAACGGGTCATACCGGGTTTATGGACACCGGCGGCGAATGCCCTCATAACTGCCACACAGCAATGTGCCGGGGGCGACGAGCGACCCAGGGGCTCTGGCGCCGTTGCCCCCAATGGCCAGCTATGAAGACGACGAACGTTCATCACGGGTGGCGGATCGCGGGCTGGATCGCTCTCCTGGGAATCACCCTGGGAGCCGGGACCGCACGAACACCCAGCACGGCGGAAGCCGGCAAGCCTCAAGAGCGGGTGGGGACGACAACCCAGGCCGATTCCCCAGCGCGTGCCAAAGCTGAGGAGCGCTTCCTGGCGGAAGAAGCGGCGGGACGGCTGGTGGTGCGGATGCCGCAGGCGGGACAACTGGCGGAGCCTAAGCAACCTCAATATTAGGTACGGCTTGCAGCCGAGGGCTCACCCCGGGCCGGGTATCACGTCTGACTGACTAGACATCATGGGATTCCGGTCCCACGAGGCCGGGATAAGGAGCTGCCGCTCCTTTCAGGGTGGGGAAGAAGCTTGGTGCGCTCTTCCCCGTTTTTCTTTTCCCGCCAGCTCTTAGTGCAGCCCGTCGACGAGGTATAGGTCGGAGATGGTGCGCCCGTAGGAATACACCACCGTCTGCTGGTCGCGAGAGACCAGCACCGGGGCAACCCCGATCAGTCCCGTGCGGTCGTGGGGCGCTACCTCGCGCAGGACTTCGCGCTTTCCGGTGGTCAGGTTCACTTTGAGCACGGTGACGGGTAGATCGTCGGAAGCGGTAGTGCGCACGATCACGTTGCCGTCGGCATTCCAACGGATGGGGACCAGGTCCTTCAGGCCCGGGACCAGCCGCGGTCCGCCGCCGGAGACGGGAACGATGTAAAGGTTGTCGTCCAGCATTCTCACCAGTATCTGGCCGCCGTCGGGAGAAATGGCACAGCGAAAACCTTTCACCGGTGGCGTGACCGGCTTCATGCTCCCGTCGGCCAATTCCAGCAGCCACCAGCGCAGCGGCGCGGCCTTCTGGTTGCCCAGGATGAGCGCACGCTTGCCATCGGGCATGTAGATGCCGAGCACCGGTGCCACCCCCCGGTCGGGCAGCCTACGCGGCTCACCGGGACCGATGGGGAGCAAGGCCATCTCGTTGCGGAAGCTGCTCACCCGCGACAACGCCCACTGCCTGTCGGGGCTGAGGGCAAGGGCGACGCCGTCGCCCAGCCGCACCGCCCCGGGCTGGTCGAGATGGCGGAGGTAGACACCGTAACTGGGGCCTCCGCCTTCGCCGCCCTCGTCGAAGAGGACGGTGGTGCCGTCGTCGGAAAGGTCGTGCAGTTGCGACCAATCGAACCAGGAGATGTCGCGCTCCTCATGACTACCTCGCCGGAGGACGGCCATTCCCCGGCGGGGCTCGTTGCGCGACATCAGCAGCCGCCCTTCTGCCGAGACGTCGTGCAACTGCAGCGACCCGGGGACGCGCACCAGCAGGCGGGCTTTGCCCTGCAGATCCACCGAATGCAAGGCATGGGTAGCGCCGCGCTCGGTAGCGGTAAACCAGATCTCATTGCCTCCAGGGGTCCACGCCAGGCCGCCCGCGCTCGCCCACTTGGACGTTAGGGCGCGAGCATTCCCGCTGAGGTCCATCACCGTCACCACGCCCGCGGTGTCCTGGCGGGAGGGATGCTCGATGAAAGCAAAGGCGTCTCCCCGCGGCGAAAGACGCAGATCGCTGATGTAGCCGGTGGTGCGGTAGAGGACGTGGCCGATGGGATACTCGAGCAGGTCTTCGCCGGAGGCGATGCGCACCACCGCCAGGTCGGCGCCGTCGCGCGACCACTCCGCGGCGCGGATGTCGCTGGTGATCTCGCGGGGAGCGCCGCCCGCCAGCGGCACCCGGGCCAGCACGTTGTTGCGCACCGCGATGGCCATTTCCCCTCGCTCCGACACGGCCAGCAGGGTGCTGGGCCCAAGGTCGAGCGCCCGCGCCTCCGGGGATTCGGAACGCATCATGAAGAGCTGGGGAGACTCGCCCTGCCAGGCCCCGCTGTACACGATGGTGCGCCCGTCGGGAGCGAAGCGCGCGCCGGGCACAAAGCCGCGCCGGAAGGTGAGCTGATGGAACACCGGGTGCCGGTGCTGATAGAGCTGGCGGGTAGCGAGGAATACGGCGACCAGCACAAGCGGCAGGATCAGCAACAGAATGAAGACAAGCCGCCCGCGTTGCGCGCTGGCCTCAGTCTGAGGCACCGGTACGGGAGGCGGCGGCACCACCCCCAGGGGCTCGGTCGCGGGCGCTGCGCCACTCCAACTCACGGGCACGATGAAGCGATAGCCCCGCCGGGACAGGGTCTCGACGAAGCGAGGATTGTCGGCGGAGTCGCCCAACGCCTGGCGCAACCGGTTGATGGCGGTGTTCAGCCCAGTATCGAAATCGACAAAGGTGTCGGCGGGCCACAGCTTCTGGCGCAGTTGTTCGCGGGTGACCACATCGCCGGGCCGCTCCAGGAGAATCTCCAGAATCTGGAAGGGTTTGTCCTGGAGGCGGATCTTGGTTCCATTTTTCCGGAGTTCGCCGCTGCGCAAGTCGAGTTCAAAGCTGCCGAACCGTGCGTGCCGCCGAACCTCGGACAGCTCCTCCACAGTCCCTCCGTCGCCCGGACGGACCTCCACGCCGGCCCGCCACAACGGTTCGCGCCCTTGGTAATCAGTCGGTTGCGACTCCCGCACCCAGTCACCTCCGCATCCCTGGCCCGCCAGGTCGGCGCCTGGCCCACCGCCACACATCGCCCTGGGCCGAAGTTCACCGGTGCCGGTGGCCCGGACGCCTGTCCCACCCCGCTTTGGTTGCAAATCACCCGCCAGCCCGCGCCGGCAGTCCCGCCCGGGACTCGTTCTGTAAAGCCTTAGACTGTGATTTGTGACGAATGGAAGCGGAAAAGTGACGAACGCCCCGGCCCCCCGGCCTTGCGTATCCGCCCCCGGAGCGGTACCCTTCCGACCTCTGGCCTGAGGAGTGACTTATGCCGTTGGAGATCCAAGAGCGACGGGAAGGAAGCGCGGCGGTACTGGTGTGCCGGGGCCGCGTGGTCTTCGGCGAGGAAACCAGTCAGCTGCGCGAAAAAGTGAAGGCTGCACTCTCGGGCACGCCATTCATCGTTCTGAACGTGGCCGAGGTGCGCGACATCGACAGCGGCGGAGTAGGAACGCTGGTGGCGCTGTTCACGTCGGCGCAGAGCGCGGGAGGCGACTTGAAGCTGGTAAAGCCGGCCGCCCGGGTGGCCGAGGTCCTGCGCATCACCAAGCTCTCGGGCATTTTCAGCGTGTATGCCAGTGAAGAAGACGCCGTGAAGGCCTGCGGGCAGCCCGCCCGCCGCGTCGCTTCCTAGTTGACGTCGCCGGCGGCGGAGCGCACGCGGGATGCGCCCTCCCCTTCCAGGTACTTGATCAGCACGACCTCATTCTGCGCCTGGTTATAGATGACCTCGTCCACCAGGGCGCGGGTCAGCATGATGCCGAAGCCGCCCGGGCGGATCCCCTTGCTCTCGCGGACCACCAGGTGGCGGGTGGGATCGTCCTCAGGGTTGCTGACGGCGGCATGCTCCACGTCGGCGAAGCTGAAGCCGCGGCCGGGATCGGAGATGCGGTACAGCAGCATCCGCTTCGCCCGCAGGAAGGAGATCCTGACGTTCTGGTCGGGATCGAATCCGCCGCCCCATTCGATGGCGTTCAACAGCAGTTCGCGGAAAGCCTGGCCGACGGCGGCGCGCACCTCATCCGAGAGGTCGGCCTTGAGCTGCATCAGGAACCCCTGCACCCGCTCGGCCGCCTCCCGCTCGCAGGGCACGACCAGCTCCACCCACTGCGGCGTCGCCGACAACACGCGGATGGGACGCTGCACGGGCGTAGCCGCCAGGATCCGCCTGGCGACCTCCACCGCATCCCGCGGGCGGAAGGGCTTGGCGAGATACTCATAGGCCTGCTCGTGGACCGCCTGCATCACGGTCTCCGGGGTGTTGTCGGAGGTCATCACGACGACGCGGGTCTGGTGGCGGCCGCGCAGGCTGGCCAGCACCTCGAGGCCGTTCATCTCCGGCATCCACACGTCCAGAAAGACCAGGTCGAAGCTTCCCTGCCGGAGGTGCTGCACGGTCTCCAGGCCATCGCGAGCGGTGACCACGAGGTAGCCCGCGTCGGTGAGCATCTGGCCAAGGGCGTGGCGCAGGAAGCGGTCGTCGTCGGCGACCAGGATGCGGGGCGCGGGTTGCGTCGCCTCGGGCATGGCAAGAGCGGTACGCGGCGCATCCTATGTTCGGCGCCAGGCGGCGTCAAGTGACAAGCCCCTCGATTTTCCCCGCGGAAGGTGATTGAATCTGCCTGCCCGCGTGCCTCTGCTGCGACCGGTGATGAGTTCGCCCACCCCACCTCGACCGCCCTCCGATACTTCGGAGGAGCTGCGGCGCCTGTTCGACCTCTCGCTGGACCTGCTGTGCATCGCCGGGTTCGACGGCTACTTCCGGCTGGTGAACCCGGCATGGGAACGCACGCTGGGATACAGCCGGGAGGAGCTGCTGTCGCGGCCGTACCTCGAGTTCGTCCACCCCGAAGACCGCGATGCCACCACCCTCGAGGCCGCCAGGCTGAGCAGCGGCGACCACACCTTCTCGTTCGAGAACCGGTACATCTGCAAGGACGGCAGCGTGAAGTGGCTGCTGTGGAACGCGTTCACCTCGGCCGAACAGCAGCTGGTGTATGCCGCCGCCCGCGACATCACCGAGCGCAAGCTGAGCGAGCGGCAGGTCCGCGCCTACACCGCCGAGTTGGAACAGGCCCGGCAGACAGACCGCGAACGGAGCGAGGAGCTGGCGCAGATGGTGCGGGAACTGGAAGCGGCCAAGGCCGCCGCCGAGGAGGCGACTCGCGCCAAGAGCGAGTTCTTGGCCCACATGAGCCACGAAGTCCGCACCCCGATGAGCGCCATCCTGGGCATGACCGACCTGGCGCTGGGGACAGCGCTGACGGAGGAGCAGCGGGAGTACATCGCCACCGTCAAGGAGGCGGCCGCCGCGCTGCTCAAGCTGGTGAGCGATGCCCTCGATGTCTCCCGCATCGAGGCGCGGCGGATGGAACTGGAACGGGTGGATTTCTCCCTCGCCGAGGTCATCGAGGGCGTGCTGCGGGTCAGTTCCGTGCGCGCCCAGGAGAAAGGACTCGCACTGCGCTGGACGGCCGCGCCCGGGGTCCCGCCCTTCCTGGTGGGCGACCCCACGCGCCTGCGGCAGGTGCTGCTGAACCTGGTCGGCAACGCGGTGAAGTTCTCTCCCCACGGCGCGGTGGCGGTGGAGGTGGAAGCGGAATCGGTGGAGGGCGGCCAGGCGCGTCTGCGCTTCGCGGTGCGCGACCAAGGCCCCGGCATCCCCGCGGAGGAACAGGAGCACATCTTCGAGCCCTTCGCCCAGGCCGATGGCCGGCACCAGCACAGCGGCAGCGGCCTGGGCCTTACCATCTGCGCGCAGCTGGTGTCGTTGATGGGGGGCAGGATCTGGGTGGAGAGCACTCCCGGACAGGGCAGCGTCTTCCAGTTCACGGCGGAGTTCGCGGTCGCGGCAGGAGTGCCGCCACCGGCAACCAGGGCGTCGTCAGCGGCAGTCTTGCGCGAGCGGCGGCTGCGTATCCTGCTGGTGGAAGATACGCACGTGATCCAGACGCTGATCCTGCGCATGCTGGGAAAATGCGGGCACGCCGTGGTGCTGGCGAACAACGGCCGCGAAGCCCTGGCGGTACTGCAGAACGAAAACTTCGACCTGGTCCTGATGGACGTGGAGATGCCGGGGATGGACGGCCTGGAGACCGCCGCTCTGATCCGCGAGCAGGAACGCGACACACCGCGCCATATCCCCATCATCGCCATGACCGCGCACGCGGATCCCGGCGATCGCCACCGCTGCCTGCGGGCAGGCATGGACGCCTATCTACCCAAGCCGGTGGAGATGGCGGAACTGCTCCAGACCATCGAAGAGCTGGCCCCTCGGCCAGCGCCGGGACGACGGGAGGAGGAGACGGCGGAGCCGTTGCTCGACCGCGCCAGCCTGCTGGAAGGAGTGGGAGGAGACGCCAGGCTGCTGCGCCAACTCGTCCGCATCTTCCTGGACGACTCTCCCGGTTTGCTGCACGCGGTCCGCGCCGCCATCGACGCGCGTGAGCCCGACACCCTGCGGAAGACCGCACACGCGTTGAAAGGCGCGACCGGGCACTTCAGCCGGCACGGAACCTACGACGTCGCTCTCACCCTGGAACGCATGGGGCAGCGGGGAGACTTCGCCGGAGTGGAAGAGGTGTTTGTCGCCCTGGAAAAACAGTTGTTCCGCCTGGCGCGTACCCTCACCGTCCTGCAGAAAAACCTGTAAGCTCTGCTACCCTTCTGGAATGCGTCCGGCAAGCACGGAACCCAAGTATCTGCACAGCGAAGAAGAAGTGGCCTCGAAGAGCGCCATCGCCCGCCAGTTCCTGGAGACGCGCACACGCCTGAACACGGTAGTCAGCGCCGCCGACAACCCGCTGGTGAAGCGCTTCTACAACATCGACCACAACACTTATCTGGAGGGGGCGATCCCGGCCAAGTACAAGGAGCTGATGGGGCTGGTGGTCTCGGCAGGGCTGCGCTGCGACGACTGCATCAACTACCACATCATCCAGTCCTACCGGCTGGGGGCCAGCCGGGGGGAGCAGGAAGAGGCGCTGAACGTGGCGCTGGTAGTCGGCGGCAGCATCGTGGTCCCCCACATGCGCCGCGCCTACGCGCTCCTGGCGGAACTGTACGGCTGAGACTATTGCCCGGGCTTGGCGGCGGGGTCCGGCCGGGCAGCCTCCAGGTTGAGTTCGACCCGCACTTCGCGCCCCACGACCAGCCCGCCGCCTTCCATGAGCCGGCTCCAACTGACGTTGTAGTCGAAGCGGTCCAGCCTGGTCTCCGCCTGCACACCCAGAAGCAGCTTCCCTCGGGCGCGCCCTTTCTCCAGGGTGAACGGCAGCTCGATCTCTTTGGAGACGTTCTTGATGGTCAGAGTGCCGATCGCGACCAGCTGGTCGCGCCGGCGCTCGACCCGGTTGCTGCGGAAGGTGATGGTGGGATACTTCGCCACGTCGAAGAACTCGGGGCCGCGCAGGTCCTCATCCCGTTTCGCGTGATCGGTGTTGATGCTGGCCGCATCAATGGTCGCTTCCACCGAAGACCTGGTGATGTCCGCCTCGTCGTGAATAATCGTGCCGGTCACCTTGCCGAAGCGCCCCGGCACCCGCGAGACCGCCAGGTGGCGCACCCAGAAGCTGGCCGAGGAGTGGGAAGGATCGATCTGGTACTGCTCGGCGCCGGCAGCGGCGCCCGCCAGGATGAAGACCGCCAGGAAGGATGCGAGTTTGGACCTCATGACCGTATCCCAACCTCCACAAGAACTTGGCTGCTTAGACGTCGCAACCCTGGATCCGGGTTCAGAAAAGGCGGCTGGACTCTACGAGCGATGAGCGATCTTGCGTAGCATCCCCAGCCAGACCTGGGCGTCGGTGGCGGAGACGTCCAGGCGACGCACCATCCGGCGCAGCTTGGCAACGGTGGCCGCTTCCGTCCCAGGCTTCACATACTCGGAGACTTTCAGCAGCTGCAGCAGCAGGCCGGTGATGCGCTCCAGTTCGCCCGCCGCGGCCGGCGCCGGCTTCGCCGCCGGGGTGCGCACCCGGGAGGCTCTCACCATCTCGTAAAGACAGACTGCGACCGCTTGCCCCAGGTTCATGGAGCCGTGCTCCTCGCGGGTGGGGATGCGCAACAGCCAGTGGCAGTGACTGAGGTCGTCGTTGGAGAGGCCACGCTTCTCCGATCCGAACAGGAGCGCGACGCGGCCCCGGCCCAATCCCTTTCGGATGAGCCGCGAGCCCTTCTGCAACGGCAGCAGTGGGTGCTGGAGCTCGCGATTGGCGGCCGCGGTGGTCCCCACCACCAGCCCGCAGTCCGCGACGGCTGCGGCCACGCTGGCATACAGCCTGGCCCGCTTCAGGACTTCCGCCGCTCCCACGGCCGAGCGCGCCTCCTGGAACGAGGGCTCGTAAGGCTTCACCAACCGCAGCTCGGAGAACCCAAAGTTGCTCATGGCGCGCGCCGCCGCGCCGATGTTCAGCGGGTTACGCGTGGACACCAGCACCAGGCACAGCCGCTCGGACTCTTCCAAGGTGAGCACGGGCAGCTATTGTAAAGTCGGATCAGTGGCTCTTCAGGGAGAAGAACCCGCTCACGTTCTCCCACAGGAGTTGGGGGAAGGTCTTGTCGAGGTAGGAGCGGATGGAGACGTAGCACTCGCCGCACTCGTTGCTGGCGGTGAACTCGGCGGCCATGCGCTCATACTCCTCCAGGCGGTAGCGCTCGAAGACCATGGAGCACGGCTGCAGCCAGCCGTCGCTGGTCACCACCAGGAAGCGGTGGCCTGCCTTGCATCCCGGCATGCCGCCCTCGCGGAAGAACTGGCGCGTGGCGTCCAGGGTGCTGGGAGAGTTCACGATCCAGTTGGTGGGGTCGCGGCGTGCCTCGACGGCGTCAAACTCTCGGCCGAGCAGGCCCAGTTGCTCGGGCGAGACCAGCGAGTAATCGCGGCAGCCGGTGCGCCGCGCCGAGTAAGCGCTGTAGCAGATGTTCACGCCCCACTCCCGCGCCTTGTCGGCCAGGCGACCGATCTCGCCGACGTTCTCGCTGGTGATGCAGGAGTTCAGCACGATGTCGTCGAAGCCGTGGCGGGCGAGCCGGGGCACGATGTCGCACAGGTGCGAGTACAGCCCGGGGTATTGCCGGAAGTCGTCGTGGCGCTGGTCGGGGAAATCGAGGCTGACGGAGAACTGGTCGACGCCGGCGCGGTGCAGCGCCAGGTACTTCTGCTCGTCCATCTCCGACCAGTTGGAGACCAGGATGGTGTAGGGCACGCCCGCGCCGTTCTTGATGGCGTACACGATCTCCACCACGTCGCGGCGCAGGAGGGGCTCGCCGCCCGAGACCTGCACCACGCAGGGGCGCAGGACCTCCATATAGCGGCGGTAGGCCGCCGGCTTCAGCTGCCGCGACTCGTTCCTGGGGCCGCCGTGGTCGCAGTGGCGGCAGAAGCAGGTGCAGGAATCGGTGACTTCGAACGACACCACGATGGGGCGGCCGGCGGCCCAGTTCCGCGAGCCGCGGCCGATGGTATGCAGCGAATTCAGGAACGAGACTTTGCGCATGCCGACGAGGTCCCTTCAGCGTAGCCGCGCGCCCTCGATGCTAGACCCGCACGCCGGGGCGCGCAATCGAAACCGCCGGGCCCGCGGCCCGGATCGGTACGAGCCTACCGCGCCTGTGCACGGCAGGGTGTGATTCAGGTCACACTTCAATGTGCGATTCGCCACTCGCTGGGGCGTCGAGCGCGGAGTCCCACCACGCTCCCCGGCCCGGCGCGGGGCGCGACACGAAGGTCAAGCCCAGCCGGCCGACTTCGATCAGGACCTCGGCGATGGCGCTGTCCACCGCCGCCTTCACCGGCGGGCTCAGGACGGTGCCCTCGAAGGCCGTGCCGGTGACGCCGACCAGCAGCACTTCGCCCGGTCCTTCGCCGGTCAGATCGGCGACCAGCAGCGACTCCGCCAGGGCCGGCGAATGGGGGTCCATGCGTACCCTGGGCCCGTGCTTCAGGATGTCGCGCTTGCGATAAAGGGTGACCGTGCCCGGGTCGCAGCCGTTGTCCACGGAATCGATGAGGATCAAGTGGGAGATGCCGGTCAGGTGGGAGACAAAGTCCAGGCCGGGGGTGCCGAAGTCCACCACCTCCACCCCTTCGCCGAACTGGTAGCGCGCCTCCAGCAGGTGGGCCGTGTACGGGCCCACGCCATCGTCTCCCAGGAGGATGTTGCCGATGCCGCCGATGAGCACCCTGGTCATAGCACCTTCACGGCCGCGATCTGCTTCCCGTCGGGGTCGAAGGTATGGCAGGCACAGGCCATGCACGGATCGAAGGAGTGGATGGTGCGCAGCACCTCCAGCGGCTTTTCGGCGTCGGCGATGGGGTTGCGCATGAGCGACGCTTCGTAGGGTCCGCGGTTGCCCTTCTCGTCGCGCGGGCTGGCGTTCCAGGTGGAGGGCACCACCGCCTGGTAGTTCTCGATCCTGCCGTTGTCCACCACCACCCAGTGGGAGAGCGTGCCGCGCGGCGCCTCGTGCGTGCCCACGCCTTCGACCGCCCCGCTGGAGTAGATGACCGGGTTGTGCACGCTGGTGTCGCCGCGGGCGATGTTATCCACCAGCAGCTTCCAATGCTTGGCGGCCAGGTCGGAGAACATGGCGGCGCGGATGGCGCGGGCCACGTACCGTCCCATGGTGGACTGCAGGTGGTCGACCGTGATCTGCCGGCCCGAGACCTTGGAGATGGTGTCCAGCGCGAGGTCGGTCCACTTGCGGGTGAGGGGGTGTCCTTGGGCGTAGCCCACCAGCACCTGCGCCAGCGGCCCGACCTGCATGGGCCGGCCCTGGAAGCGCGGCGCCTTCACCCAGGAGTACTTCGCATTCCCGTCCCAATCGGTGAGCTGAGGCTCGGTCTCGCCCTTCCAGGGGTGCCGGGCGCCCTTCTGCTGGTACCAGGCGTGGGCGCAGTCCTCGCTGACGCCCTCGCGGAAAACCTTGTCGGCGGCGGTCTTGAAGGGCTGCACGCCCGCCAGGTTTCCGCCGAAGATGTACCCGCCGGGCAGATCGTACTGCGTCGCCTTGGTGTCCAGCGGCAGATCGGGGACGGCGAGGTAGTTGTCCACGCCGCGCCCGTGCTCGAACCAGTCGTTATAGAGCGCGGCGACGGCGCAGGTATCCACCAGGTAGGCCTGCTGGATGAAGGTCACCACCTCGTCCATGAGCGACTTCATCATGCCCAGGCGGTCCATATTGAGCGCGCCCTGGCCGTCGAGGTTGATGGCGTTCATCACCCCGCCCACGGTCAGGGTCTGCACGTGAGGGGTCTTGGCGCCGAGCATGCCCACCACCTGGTTGGCCTTGCGCTGGAACTCCAGCGCCTGGAGGTAGTGGGAGAAGGCCAGCAGGTTGACCTCCGGCGGCAGCTTCATCGCCGGGTGACCCCAGTAGCCGTTGGCGAAGATGCCGAGCTGGCC
Source organism: uncultured Terriglobales bacterium (assembly GCA_964439635.1). Taxonomy (GTDB): domain Bacteria; phylum Acidobacteriota; class Terriglobia; order Terriglobales; family Acidobacteriaceae; genus CAYTPH01. Next base: position 3,548 of record CAYTPH010000030.1, on the reverse strand, counting down.
GCTGGCCGCCACCGCCAGCACCTTGTCCTGCGCCGCTTTCAGCTCGTTGCGCGAGTTGCGCGTCCAGGGCGAGAGCGACTCCGCCAGCGACGACGCCTTGGCCGGGTTGGCCTTGGGGATCTGCAGCACGTCCACCCAGTCCAGCGCCGACAGGTGGTAGAAGTGCACGATGTGGTCGTGCATGCCGTGGTTGATGAGGATAAGGTTGCGGATGAACTGGGCGTTGAGCGGGATCTCCAGCTTGAGGGCATCCTCCACCGCGCGGACGCTGGCCATGGCGTGGACGGTGGTACAGACGCCGCAGAAGCGCTGGGTGAACATCCAGGCATCGCGGGGGTCGCGGCCCTGGAGGATCTTCTCGATGCCGCGCCACATGGTGCACGAGGCCCAGGCGTCGCTCACCGCATTGTCGTCCACCTGGACGTCGATGCGAAGGTGTCCCTCTATCCGGGTGATGGGGTCGATGGTGATTCGTTTCGTCGCCATGGATGAGTCCGTCAGTCGTAGGAATGTTCAGCGGCTTGGTAGCCGGTCAGCTTGATGTCGGGCCGGCGTACGTGCGCATAACCGGCCATCTGGTGCCACAGGTCGTTGGGCGCCGGCAGGATCGCCAGCTTCTTCACCGCCAGCAGGAAGCCCACCACCCCCAGCGCGATGAAGCCGAGCGCCACCAGCACCTCGATCGCCTTGGGGAAATACAGTGCTTCCGGGTTCGGCTGGAAGGCCAGCGTGGTCGGGCTGAAGCGGTACAACATCCCGCCGAAGCCGGTGAGCACGAAGCCGAGGAACATGGGGCGGGTCTGCTGTTTGAGGATGGACTGGCGCAGGAAGTACACGGCAGCGCCCAGGGTCAGCATCTCCAGCCAGAAGACGCCCGCGAAGCGGTCGAGACGGAAGGCGGTGAGGAGGGCGCCGCGGAACAGGATGTCGAGCACCCGCAGGCCCATCCAGCCGAACAGCAGCCAGTTGGTGATGCGCGCCGATTCGGTGAGCACCTCCATGTCGAGGGGGCGCTTCCAGACCAGGCAGCAGACCATCACCGACCCGGCCACGCAGGCGAAGGCCATGAAGGCGGCCGCCAACACGTAGAGCAGCGGGAGCCAGGCCGTCTGCCAGAGCGGGTGCACGCGCTCGCCGGCCAGCAGCATCAGCGCGCCCAGCGAGGACTGGTGCATCATGGGCAGCATGTAGGCCAGGCCGATGATCCAGGGCGCGCCGGCGTGCAGCATGTTCTCCAGCTTCTCCAGCCGCGGGCGGGCGTGCGGCTTCAGGTACCAGTAGCGCTCGATCAGCGGCGGCAGGTTCTCGATGGCCAGCGGGATGAGGGCGTACACCGACATGCACACCGCCACTTCGGCCAGCGGCGAGTGCAGGTTCCAGTTCCAGGGGAACATGATCCAGTAGAAGTTCCAGGGCCGCCCGGCGTCGATGCCCAGCAGTTGCAGGCCGCAGGCGTAAGCCAGGAAGCTCTGCAACAGCGCCACCCGCATGAGCGAGTGCAGCTGCTTGCGGCGGAAGATCCAGGCGGCGATGCCGACGGCGAAAGCGCCCGAACCCAGCGCCGTCATCACCATGACGTTGAAGGTCTTCCAGATGCCCCAGCCGTAGGCGTCGTTCATGCCGCTCACCGGCCCCAGGCCCGTCATCTCGCGGTACCCGGAGAACAGGAAGGCGATGGCGACCAGCGCGATCAGCGTCACCGCCGGACGGCTCAGGAAGGGGATGCCGTAGACCGGTACTGCCCGCTCCCAGCGTTGTGCGTTCACAGTTGTGCCCTCAATCCGGTCTTCTTCTGTTCCTGGTGCGCTTCCTCGACCTTCTCGCGGAAGCTCCTGCGGATCATCCCCACCATGGCGACGTACAGCACGGTGGGCAGCGCCATGTACTGGTACATGCGGGTCTGCCAGCGCAGCGTCCGGGCCGGCACCGACTCCTTCCCGAGCTCCGGCAGCCCCAGCCGGCTGAAGGGCACGCTGGAGAGGTACAGCGCCTGGGTGCCGCCGTTGTCGGCCTCGCCGTAGACACGGTCCTGGTAGTAGAAGCCGGGACGCTCGGCGATGCGTCGCTTGGCGTCGGCCAGCAGCACGTCGCGCGGCCCGAAGATGACGGCGTGGGTGGGGCAGGCGGTGGTGCAGCCCGGTTTCAGGCCCTTCTCCAGGCGGTGGCTGCACAGCTCGCACTTGGTCACCACCGGGTTGAAGCCTTCCCACTGGAAGCGCGGCACGTGGTAGGGGCAGGTGATGGTGCAGAAGCGGCACCCGATGCAATTCTTGGCGTCCCACTTCACGAGGCCGCTCTGCGGGTCCTTGTGCAGGGCCTGGAAAGGACAGCCGGCGGCGCACGCCGGGTCGAGACAGTGCATGCATTGCCGCTTGATGAAGGAAGCGGGCCCGCTCGCTGGCTTGTACAGCTTGATGATGTTGCGGGTGCGGTCATTCAGGTCGTTGGGCGCCTGGTGGAGACCGTCGGTGCGGGTGTCGGGTGGGGTATTGTTGGCCTCGGCGCAGGCGGCGACGCAGGCCTTGCAGCCGATGCACTTGGTGGCGTCGTAGAGCAGCGCCACGGCTGCCGGCGGCACCGCCGGCCCATTCCCCGCCGCTTCCACCTCGGGAGGAGACACGACCGAGACCGCCGCCACGCCGGCGGCGGCGACTGCCGCCGTTCCGCCTGCCTTGAAGATGCTGCTGATCGCTTCGCGGCGCGTGAGGGACATGGTCTAGGCGCCTCCTGACTTCGCCTGGCCGTCCTTGTCTTTGGCGGCGGCCTGCGCGTCGATGGCGTCCACGATGGTCTCGTTGCTGCTGCGGAACTTCTGGGCGGTGACCCAGGCGGCTCCGCCCACCGCACCCGCCACGCCGCCCACCAGGGCGGCCGCTGCCGCGGGGATGTTGCCGCTGCCAGCATAGATGGGCGGGTAGGTATCCGGGGGAGTCGCCAGGTGGATGGGGACCGTCTGGGTGGTGCCGATGGTCCACAGCACGCTCTTCTCGGTGCAGCCCAGGCACGGGGCACCAACTCCGATCGGCCATACATCCGGCACCTCGTTGAAGTGCCGGGTGGCGCAGGCCGCGTGCGTGACCGGGCCTTTGCAGCCCAGCTTGTAGAGGCACCAGCCGTTGCGGTGTCCTTCGTCGCCGAAGGCGTTGGCGAAGCGGCCGGCGTCGAAGTGGGCGCGGCGCGGGCAGTTGTCGTGCACCACGCGGTCGTAGGCGAACTTGGGACGCTTGTAGGAGTCCAGCGCCGGCAGTTTGCCCATGGTGGCGTACTCCAGGACGACCGCCAGCAGGGTGTAGGGGTTCGGCGGGCAGCCCGGAAGGTTGACCACCGGCTTCTCGGTGATGATGGAGTCCACGCCCATGGCGCCGGTGGGGTTGGGATCGGCCGAGGGCACTCCGCCCCAGGAGGCGCACGAGCCGATGGAGATCACCGCCGCCGCTTTCGCCGCCACCTCCTGCAGCAGGGCCACTCCGGTCTTGCCAGCCAGCTTCAGGTAGCCGCCGTGCTCAGCGGTAGGCACCGAGCCCTCGCAGACCAGCACGAACTTGCCG
>CAYTPH010000029.1:7155-16213 GCA_964439635.1 uncultured Terriglobales bacterium | reverse complement strand
TGGGCCGACTCCAGCACCTTTACCGCGCCCTGGTAGTCCTTCTTGCGCAGGCAATCCTTGGCCTTCTGGACGAACTCGTCCTTGATCTTCTCGTGCTTCTCGCGGTCGGCGCTCTCGCGCACGATGGCCAGCAGCGACTGCAGGCGGGCATCGCCAGGAACACGGGTGGAGGCTTTCTCCAGGGTGGATAGGGCCTCGGCGGCCTTGCCGGCATCCAGCAGCTTGCGGGCGGCCGCCATCTGCTCTTCCACGAACTTCTTGCGCTCGCCCATCTCGCGCTGCTTGTCGGTCAGCGCTTTCAGCTTCAGCAGGCCCGGGTCGCTGGGGTACTTCTGCAGCGCCTCATCGGCCTTCTGCGAAGCGGCGGCGAAATCGTCGCGGCTGAGGGCGTCCTCGATCTCGTTGGTGAACTTTTCCAGCAGCTTGCGGCGCGATTCCTGCTCCCGGCCGGAGGAGGCCAGGTTCATCAGGGCGTGCACTTCGGGGCTGGAGGGGTCGAGTTCCTCCGCCTTCTTCAGCAGGTCGAAGGCGGCGGTGAACTTGCGCGAAGAGATGTCGCGGCGGGCCTCGTCGAGGAACCCCTGGACCTGGCGCTGCTTGGACTGGTCGGCGAGCTCCTTGCTCAACGCTGCGTGCAAGGTGCGTGCCTGGGTGTTATCGGCATCGACGGCCAGGGCCTCTTCGGCGGCCTTGAGGGCGGCTTCCACATCGCCCGCGGACTGCGCGGCTTCGGCCTTGCGCATCGCCTTCTCGAGCTTGTCCTTCTTCTCCTTGGCCTGCTTGACCAGGTCGCGCAGGTTCATCAGCTCGGTGTTGGTCTTGTCCAGGGAGAGCGCCTGCTCGGCGTAGGCGAGGGCGTCGTCGAAGAGCTTCTGGGCGAAGGCGTCCTCGGCGTGGGAGCGGAGCTGCTTGATCTGCTCGCTGCGCTGCTGCTTCTGCAGGCGCTGCTGCACTTCGTGCATCAGCTCCTTGGCGATGGTGTGGGCGGTGTCGACGCGCAGGACCTGCTGCAGAATCTCCTTGGCCTTGCCCAGCTCGGCGCGTTCCATGGAGGCGCGAGCGCGGTCCACGTAATCGCTGACCATGTGCTTCTTCATCTGCTCCTGCACACGGCTCAGGTCGAAGGCGAAGTCCTCGGCGGTGGCGTAGCGCTCCTCGCGGTCCTTGGCGAGCGCCCGGGTGATGACTTCCTCCAGGTCGGGCGGGTAATTGGAGAGGTAGTTCTTCAGCGGCGGCGGGGGCTCGTGGATGATCTTCAGCAGGGTGCTGGCGGTGTCCTTGCCCTCGAAGGGCAGGGTGTAGGTCAGCAGCTCGTAGAGCATGACGCCGGCGGACCAGATGTCGGTGCGTCCGTCCACCACCTGGGCGTTGATCTGCTCCGGCGACATGTAGTGGATGGTGCCCACGACCTGGCCGGTGCGGGTGAGCGAGTTGTCGCCCAGGCGGGCAATGCCGAAGTCGACCAGCTTCACCGAGGCGTCGCGCAGGATCATCAGGTTGCCGGGCTTAATGTCGCGGTGCACGATGCCGCGCTGGTGGGCGTAGTTGAGCCCGTTGCAGGCCTGGATGATGAAGCCCAGCTTCTCCACCATCGACATCTCGCGGCGGTTGGCGATCATCTTGTCCAGCGGCTCGCCGTCGAGGAATTCCATCACCAGGTAGGGATTGCCGTCCTGGTCGCCGAGGTCGTAGACGATGACGATGTTGGGGTGCTGCAACATGCCCGTGGACTGGGCTTCGCGGTAGAAGCGCTTCAGCAGGTCGGGATTGTCGGCGAAGCCGCCGGTCATCATCTTGATGGCGACCAGGCGGCCGATGCGGTTGTCCATCGCCTTGTAGACGATGCCCATGCCGCCCTTGCCGAGCACATCGACGACGTCGTACTTGCCGATCTTGCTGAGCGTGTTCTGGGCCATTACTGTGCCACCCTCAGGAGTTGCCCGCCCACCAGCACCATGGCGCCCACCGGCACCGGCGCCTTCCCCCGCGCCTTGATGAAGGTCCCGTTGCGGCTGCCGATGTCCTCGAGGAAGAAGGTGTCGCCGCGCTGGTACACCTTGGCATGGGCGCGGCTCATGAAACCGTCATCCGGGAAGACGTACGTCCCCTTGTTGCGTCCCCAGGTGATCTCCTGCTCGTGCAGCGGGAAGCGCACGCTCTCATCCACCCCGTTGGGGGTGACGGCGACGAACTGCGCCACCGGCTCATTGAGGACATTAGCGATCTCGGTGATGGCTGTGCCGGTGGCGGCGGCTGCGGCCACGGCTTCCGATTTCTCGCGGAACTGGAATACCTGCCGGCCCATCATCACCACGTCGCCGTTCTGCAGAGTGTAGGTGGCGATGAGGCGGACGAACACGCCCTTGCCGCCGCTGAGGTCCTCGACGTAGAGCTGGCCGCGGTCCACGGAGAAGCGGGCGTGCAGGTCGCCCATCTGCGGGTCGGCCTGGAACTTCAGGTCACCATCGCTGCGGCCCACCGTGAACTTCCCTTCCTTCAGGTCGTGGATGTTGCCCACCGTGCCGTCCTTGCGGATGTGCTCCAGCTTGAACTTGGGCACCACCAGCGAGAACTTGGCGCCAGCGCTGAGCACCACAGTATGGGCCACGGGAGGCTTGGTGGTGTGGCGCTCGTCCCAGGGAACTTCGTAGAGGTCGCGGTCGCCTTCCTTGCCTTTGAGTTGATAGCGGCCGAGGTGGTTGATCTTGAAGACGCCGAGGGGCGCCACCTGCGCGTGCAAAGTGTCCGAGATGACGATCTGCTCCGGGCTGGCTACGCTCTCCACCCGGCTGGCCACGTTGACCACGTCGCCGAAGACGTCGTTGGACTTCACGATCCCCTGACCGTAATTCAGCCCGATGCGGATGAAGACGTGGTCCTGCTGGGGTTTGGGAGCGTTGAAGCCGATGAGCGACTTCTGCATCTCCATGGCCGCCTGGATGCTTTCCTTGCAGCCGTCGAAGGTGGCCATGATGGCGTCGCCGATCTCCTTGATCACGCGGCCGCCATGCTTCTCCACGATCTTGGTCAGCCGCGCGTTGCACTCGTGCACCAGCATCAGGCCGGCGACGTCGCCGTACTTCTCGAAGTAGGCGGTCGAGCCCTTGATGTCGGTGAACATCACCACGATCGTCTTGCGGAACTTCTCCAGCTGCGCCAGCATCTCTGCCTGCGCGCGCGACGATTGGATGATCTGAGTGACGCTATCTTGCGGCATGTCTCAGCCCAACTACGCCCGGGAGTAGCGATGTCACAACCATGCGTGGGCGCGCAGACCCCCGGCGCAGCAGCGCCCCGGACATCGACCAGTGGCCGTCGGGACACCCCACCGAGCGGGGCTGTGCGCAGCCTCGCGAATCCATTCTGGGGCCTAAAGTACCACGGAAATCTATGACTTAAAAGCAGAATAGCTGCCCGAACCGGGACTGGAAGTACTTTGGTAACCTGGGCTCTGGGAGGGGATTCCCAACTCTTCCGCCGTCAGGGGTTGACCATGGGCAGCAGGCGTAGGACGCCCTCGGAAAAGCAGGATTCCGGAACGATGAGGCTGATTACCAAGTAACCCTCACCGGGGAAGTCGTAGAAATGCCCGGGATGGACCAGAACCGACTGCTTCTCCAGCAGAGCGATGGCCAGGTCCTCGTCGGAGCCGACCACCGGCACCCGCAGCACCGCGTACCAGCCGCCTTCAGTGGCGAGGCGGGTGCACCCGTCTTGGCCAGCCAGCCCCGCGTCCAGTGCGGCAAGATTGGCCCGAATCCTGGCCATCAGCTGCCGCTGGAGGGAGTGGCGCTGCGTCAGGAGCGCAGGCGCCGCCAGCTGCGTCGGGGTATTCAGCGAAAGATAAGTGTCGGCGATCACCTCCAGGCGCGCCAGCGCGGGCTGTGCGAGTTCTTCCGGTCCGCTGGTCACCAGCCAGGCGAGCTTCATCTGCGGCAAGGCGGAGACCTTGGAAACACCACTGAGGGTGAAGGTCAGGCACGCCGTATTCTCGGCAAAGCTCGGCCGTGGCGTGCCGTCGTGGGAAGAATCGAGGAAGACTTCGTCGGCGATGAGCGCCATGCTACGCTCCGCGCACAGTGCGCTCAGCTGTTCCCTCTCGCGCTCGTTCGCATAGGAGCCGGTCGGGTTATTGGGATGGACGACCAGCACCGCCCGGGTGCGGGCGGTGACCGCCTTTTCCAGGGCGTGCACGTCGATATGCCAGCCGTGGTCGTAGAAGAGCGGATACGAGACCAGGCGCACATCCTGCAATCCGGCGAGGAAATCGAAGAGGGGGTAACTGGGGGCGGCCACCAGCAGCTCGTCTCCCGGATCGCACAACAGGCGGAAGAGGAAGGTGTAGGCCTCGCTGGTGCTGGTGGTGAGGAGAATGCGGTCCACTGGAACTTGGCACGCCCGTTCGCCGCGTTCGCCATAGTAGGCGGCGACGGCCTGGCGGGCGCCCGGCAAGCCGCGAGCTTCCGGTTGGTACACCAGCGCCCGCGGATCGGCGCAGGCCGCCAAGAGACCGTGGTCGTACTCCAGGCCGACGCGGGTAGGGTTGGATTCGCTGAGGTCGAGCAGCTCGCGGCCGGCGGCCCGGTGCCGGGCCAGCGCCAGGGTGAAGCGGTTCGGCCTGAGGTCCCAGGCGGTGCGCGCCGCGAACATGCCAGCACTGTACTACGCGCGCCGCGCACGCGCCCATCCTGCGAGTGACCGCCGTCACATCCGCGTGTGATGGTAAGATGGTGTGGCTGTCCCCTCCTGCAGCATGGGGCCCCGAATCCCGCAATCCATCCTTCGGAGGACGATCCATGAAGAAGTTGCTGTTCGTGGCGGTGTTGCTGTGCGCGTGTGCTGCCGCGGCCCAGCACCAGCACTCCCCGGCCCAGCCCCAGGCGGTCGCGCTGGAGGGAATGGGCGATGTGAACCATCCGGTCTCGACCGGCAATCCCGAGGCGCAGACGTTCTTCAACCAGGGTCTGGCCCTGGTGTACGCCTTCAATCACGACGAGGCCGCCCGCGCCTTCCGGCACGCCGCTGAACTCGATCCCAACCTGGCGATGGCGTGGTGGGGCGTAGCCCTGGTGCATGGCCCCAACTACAACGATCCCGGCGACGTCGAGCGCAACAAGACCGCCTGGGAGGCGGTGCAGAAGGCATTGCAGCTGGCGCCCAAGGCGAGCCCGGCGGAGCAGGCGTACATCAACGCCATCTCGAAGCGCTACGCCGAGGACGCCAACGCGCCCATCGAGCCGCGCGCCCGCGCCTACGCGGCGGCCATGAAGGAAGTGGTGCGGCAGTATCCCGATGACCTGGACGCGGCGACGCTGTACGCCGAGAGCCTGATGAACCTGCGCCCGTGGGGACTGTGGACGCACGACGGCCAGCCCTCGCCGGAGACGCCGGAGATCCTGGCGGTGCTGGAGAGCGTGATGAAGCGCGATCCCAATCACACCGGGGCAAACCACTACTACATCCACGCGGTCGAGGCCTCGAAGAACCCGGAGCGCGCGCTGCCCGCGGCCAACCGGCTGGCCGCCCTGGCGCCCGGCGCCGGACACCTGGTGCACATGCCGGCGCACATCTACCTGCGCACCGGCGACTACGACCTGGCTGCCGACACCAACGTCAAGGCCGCCGAGGCCGACCGCCAGTACATGGCCAAGGCGAAGCCCGCCAACGGCATTTATCCAATGATGTACTACAGCCACAACATGCACTTCGAGGCCATGGCGCACACCATGGCCGGCCGCTACGCCGATGCCATCAAAGCAGCCAGGCAGCTGGAAGCGCACGTGATGCCGCACCTGGATCAGATGACGATGCTGGAGGTGTTCGCCGTCACCCCTATCTGGGTGAACGCGCGGTTCCATCGGTGGGACGAAGTCATGAAGATGGCGGAGCCCAAGGCCGAGCACAGCCTGCTTTCGGGGTTCTGGCACTACGCGCGGGGCATGGGGTTCGCCAGCCAGGGCAAGCTGGCGGAGGCGGAAAAGGAACTGGCGGCGGTGAAGGCGGCGCAAGCTAAGGCGCCGAGCGCCGCGGGGCTGGGCGAGGTCAACGCCCGCGGCACCGTGCTGATGATCCCGGTGGAAGTGATGTCGGCGTACATCGCGCGGGCCAGGAAGCAGGACGCGCAGGCCATCGCCCACCTGGAGAAGGCAGTGGCGTTGCAGGATTCGCTCAACTACATCGAGCCGCCGGAGTGGTACTACCCGGTGCGGGAATCGCTGGGAGCGTTCCTGCTCTCCATGGGGCGCTTCGCCGAAGCGGAAAAGGTCTTCCGCGCCGACCTGGAGACCAACCCGCGCAACGGCCGCTCGCTTTACGGCCTGGCGCAGGCGCTCAAGGGGCAGAAGAAGATGCGCGACGCCGCGTTCGTGGAGAAGCAGTTCCAGGCGGCGTGGAAGCAGGCGGACACACAGCTCGCCGAAGGGGCCTTGTAGCAGCGTCGGTGGCCTTAGGAACTTAGGTTCGGCCGCCGGGGACTCAGCGGCGCGGCGCGAAGCGCTGGAAGGTGATGGTGACCGTAGTGTCCACCTCCACCGGCTGCCCGCCCAGGGTCGCGGGCTTGTACTTCCACTGCTTCACCGCTTCCACCGCGGCGGCCCGCAGCATGGGGTGGCCGCTCGACGCCTTTACGTCGGTCACCGATCCATCCTTGGCGATCTTGGCGGAAACCACCACGCTGCCCTCGATGTTCGACTTCGCTGCCAGCGGCGGGTAGACCGGCGGCACCCGCCTGACCACTTCTCCCAGCACCACGCCCTGGGAGACGCGTTGGATGGAGGGCACAGGCATCTCGGCCTTCGGCATGGGCACGGCGGGGATAGCGAGCCGCTCGAGCGAATCGCGGATGGCGGAGATCGGCGGTGGTTCCTCGGTTCCGTTCGCAACCGGCGCAGTTGAGGGTGGCACAGCCACAGGGGCCGCAGGTTGCGCTTCTGGAGTACTGACCGCCGGGCGGAAACTGGCTTCCACGGTCGCCGGCTTACTGAGGGTCGCCGCAGCCGGCTTCGGGGTTGGGACAGCGGTGGAACTGGGCGGTGGAGCTGCCACCGTCATCGCCGGTAATTGCAGTCCCTTGTCGACAGCCACCACCGGGTGAGCCGGCGGGGGCGCTGCCGGTAGCGGACGCGCACTGATCCCCAGCAAGGCCTTCGCTTTGTCCCACTGCTGCCAGCCGACGAAGAGACAAAGCGCCAGCACCAGAAGGGCAAGGTACTTATTCAACCCTTGCTCGTGGTGGTGGTAGTAGTGGTGATGGTGCAGGACGCCCTTGGGCGTCACCTCGACTTCGACTTCGTGCTGGTGCGCGGCGGGTGAAGCGACCTGCAGGGCTTCGGCCTCTCGCACGGCGCCGCAGCGGCCGCAGAAACGGTTCTCCGCCGGATTCAGGTGGCCGCACTCCGGGCATTCGTAGATGCCGCGGGGCGCTGGGGCCGCCGTCGACGGGGCTTCGCTCGGCTCGCCTTCTTCCGGCTCCGGCTCCAGGCTGGGAACGGCCGGGCCGGGGAAGATGTGGACCACGCCCTTGCCGCGGTCGGCGGCGCGCCGGCTGTAGGTTTCCACCAGCTTGTCGAAGGTGCGGTCGAGCTCGGGATTCTCCACCTCGGCGTCGGAGGTATTGAACAAGGTCTTCTCGCGCTCCGCCGCAGGAATGGTGGCGTAGGCCTGGGCGATCTTGGCTACCAGCTTTTCGGTGGGTTGCGGAGCAGGTTTGCCTTCGGGCTTGATCGGTTTCTCCTCCGCCACAACCGCCTCCTGGTCGCTCTTCCCTGGCCGGCAGCACCACGAGCAGGTGCATGCAGCACTTTGCGGAGTGTGTGGCAACTCTAGTACCAAAGAGTCGGGCGCGAAGCCACAGGTAGATTTCTAAGTGACTGCATCAGGGGCAGTTCGACGGGCGAAGTGCACCGAGCCCAGCCGCGTTTCCGGACAGGGCGCTGACACCGCAACGCGGTGCAGCACTTGTGCATTCCGCTGCATATTGCCGTTCCGCCTATAATGCGCCCTGGTGTCCCTCCCATCTCATCCGGCTGAGGCGGTGGTGGTCGGCGGCTACATGGAGCCGACCCCGGAAGCTTCCTGGTGGCGCTTTGTGCGGCGCTTCGTCTGGCTGTTGGCTGCCGCCCTGGCTTCGGTGGGGCTGCTGAACTTCCTGGTCAACCCGCAGGGCATCTACCCCTGGCAACTGCTTCCGGAGCTGACCTGGAACACCCGCCCGGCGAAGGCGCGGATGATGGCGGAAGCACAGCCGCGACCACAGGCGCTGATCCTGGGTTCGTCGCGCTCGATGAAGATCGACCCGCGTCAAGTGGAGCGGCTCACCGGCCTGCCGGCGTTCAATGCCAGCGTGAACGCCGCCCTCGCCGAGGACCTCTACGTCTTCCTGCGCTACGCGCTGGAGCGCGCCGGCCTGCAGCCGAAGCTGCTGCTGATCGGCCTGGACGTGGAGGCGTTCCACGACCACGAAGCTCCCAACGACTTTCTGCTCCAGCCAAACGCGCTCGGCCATTACCTGCTGAAGGGTGAGGCGCGGGAGGCCCGCTGGAAGCGGCTCACCAGCCTGGTGAACTGGTACCAGACGAAGCTGTCGCTGGAGTCGCTGTGGGCGAGCATCGGTCCGCCGCGCGTCCCCGCCGCCCACTTCGAGGCCAACGGTTACGTCCACTTCGACAAACTGGAAGCGGAACGCGCCACCGGCCGCTACGACCTTGCCTCCAAGGTGCGGGCCAGCCGGGATATCTATGTCCGCCGCTACCAGAGCTACACCGGGCTTTCCGCGCAGCGCCTCGAATATTTCCAGGCCACGCTGCGCAACGCCCAGGACCGCGGGATCCCGGTCATCGTGTTCCTCACCCCGATGCACCCGGATGTGATCGCGGCCCTGGGGGAGTACGGATACGAGCAACGCCAGCGGGAGGTGTCGCAGGCGGCGGAGCGGATCTGCCGCCAACACGACGCCCGCTTCCTGGACCTGAGCAGCGTCTCCGACTTCGGCGGCGAGCCGACCAACTTCTACGACGGCGTGCACCTGGACGAGACCAATTCCGAGCGCCTGACCGCTCGC